>DASUSU010000351.1:0-14235 GCA_036374915.1 Acidimicrobiia bacterium
CGCCGAGGATGTCGGCGATCTGCTGTGCGATCGGATAGAGACGTGCCAGCGACTCGTCGGGGATGGTCTCCACCCCCGACTTCAGGCTGAGATTGGGGATGAGCGAGCAGAGGTCGGCATTGCCGGTCCGCTCCCCGTATCCGTTCACGCACCCCTGGACCTGATGCACCCCCAGGGAGAGGGCGGTGAGCGAGTTGGCGACGGCGCAGTCGGAATCATTGTGGAAGTGGACGCCGAGGGTGGTCTCGATCCGGGCGGTCACGGCTGCGACGGCCGGGGCGATGTCGGAGGGGAGAGCCCCACCGTTGGTGTCGCAGAGCACGATGCGCTCCGCCCCCGCCCGGGCCGCGGTGTCCAGCACCGAGAGGGCGTACTCGGGGTTGTTCCTGAAGCCGTCGAAGAAGTGCTCGGCGTCGAAGAAGACCCGCTTCCCCCGGTCGCGGAGGAACTCGATCGACTCGCCGACCATGGCCAGGCCCTCTTCGAGCGACGTGTTGAGGGCCTCGGTGACGTGACGGTCCCAGGACTTGCCCACGATGCAGATGAACTCGGTGTCGGCGGCGAGGAGCGCCTGGAGCTGGGCGTCGGTGCCTACCTCGCCGCGAGGCCGCCGGGTCGAGCCGAAGGCGACCAGTGTCGACCTCTCCAGGTCGAGCTCCCGCTTCGCCCTGGCGAAGAACTCGTCGTCCTTGGGGTTTGCCCCCGGCCATCCCCCTTCGATGAAGTGCACTCCGAGCTCGTCGAGGAGACGCACCACACGCAGCTTCTCCCCCACGGTCGGGGAGAGGCCCTCGGCCTGGGTCCCGTCCCGGAGGGTGGTGTCGTAGATCTCGGCTGTCTTGTTCATTGATCTCGCCCTCGGCAATAGAAAGGACCCCCGCAGTGTGCGGAGGTCCGGTGCAGGGGCGGCGCCTCGCCAGAGGCGCGGGCCCCTAGGGAATGATGATGCTTGCGCTCGGCTCGGTCATTCCTCTCATCGCCTGCGCAGTATGGGAGGGGATCCCCCCTTCGTCAAGACGGGGGGTGATCCCGCGTTCCTAATGCAGGGCGTCACGCATACGTGACGCAGTGCATTGAGTTGACGGTGCCACAACAGGTTCACCCGGCTCCCGGGATGGCCCAGGGCGGGTTTCACGCCAGACCCGGCCCCTGATCCGCCCAACGGAGCACCCGACGCGCCCGGAGGGTGTTCCAGCGGCTGGGAAACCCGTCTGGCCCCTCCATCTCGACATGGGTCGGCCCCTGGTGGGTGTTCTCGAGTGGCCAGCGACCCTGCTCATCGCTCTTGCCCTTGACCAGATCGACCGCCTCGGCACACCGCTGGTCGAGGCCCTCCCCGGTCGAGCGGAAGTAGTCCAACGCACGGAGCACGTCGTAGTACCAGCGGGTGGGGAAGGAGAACATGGTGAACCTCGGATCGATGATCTGCCCGGTGGACCGACTTCTGAACAAGCCCCGCGCGAGGAGGTACTCCTCTCCTCGTCGTCGCGCCGCCCCCACCTTCTCCGAGGAACCTGCTCTTTGCTCGAACTCGAGCAGCCCTTCGAGCACGCAGATCGTCGTGTGGAACGACGACACCTCGGCCCCGAACTCGGCCCAGCAGTTCCAACCGCCATCGGGGAGCTGCTCCTCGAGAAGACGCTCGACGATGCCGTCGACAGCCTCTCCGAAGTAGGCGCCATTCGCTGCCGCGATCCCATTGATGCACGGCTCGGTCTCGCCCTCGAAGTAGAGGGCGTTGTTGGCGTCCCACCTGACATTCTCACGGACGGGGGCGACCGCCCGACGCGCCTGAGGACTCTCGGGATCGAGACCGAACTCACGCAATAGCTGAAGAGAGAAGTGTGTCGCAGTCCAGGCGTCGAAGAACGGCTTCGACTCGTCGACCCAGCCAGGCCGATAGGTACCGCCGTCCCATCGACCATCAGCATCCTGGAGTGCGAGCAGTTGCGCGCCCCAACCCACGACGGCGACACCCTCACGTTCGGCGGCCACCTCGTCCGGAGTCGACTCGGTGAGATCGCGAAGCACCTGCCACCGGATCGCAGGATCGGCGTCCAGCAGCCAGTCGTCCCTGGGCATGACCGGCGAGGGTAATCCTCGCCGGTCGGGCCGGCCGATGCCTCGTTCCTGATGCTCTGCGTCACGCATGCGTGACGCAGAGCAGAAAGTTGGCGGCGCCACCGGCGCCACCCACTTTCTTTATGCAGGGCGTCACGTATACGTGACGCCCTGCATTAGGAACGATGGGGGGGGTCAGCCCCCGAAGGCCTGCTCGAAGGCGGCCCTGAACTCGGGGGTGGACAGGCCGCTGAAGCCGCAGTAGTTGACGTTGCCGTCGTAGGCGGTGATCAGGTACTGGCTGCCCACCTCGAAGGGGAAGCCGTCGATCAGCGCCTCGAGACCC
Source organism: Acidimicrobiia bacterium (assembly GCA_036374915.1). Lineage (GTDB taxonomy): Bacteria > Actinomycetota > Acidimicrobiia > Spongiisociales > ZC4RG35 > JARDZU01. The sequence continues at coordinate 2,408 of DASUSU010000351.1, forward strand.
TGTGGGGCGTTGAGCACCACCTGGCCGGCATCGCCGCCCTTGAACCACTCGTCGACGGTCAGGGTCACCGCATCCCCGTCCACGGCGGTGACCGTTCCCTCGAAGGCGACCTGGGCCCTGGCCAACTCCTCCACGCTGAACATGATGCACATCGCCGTGGCGTCCTCGCCCCCTGCGTTCAGGACCAGGGGCGGTCCCCCGGCTACCGGGTCCTCGGCGTTGCCTCCCGTCAGGGCGATTGCTCCTCCCACGGCCACGACCAGGACGGCCGCGGCGGCGACGGAGACCAGCCACCGGTTTCGTTTGGGCTCGGGCCGGGACTCGGGCTGTTCGGTCACGGGTGTGCTCATGATTTCCTCCAATAGACGTTGGGACGACGGCGTCGTCACTGATTCGGTTGGCACCCCGGGATGCATCGGGTCGAGACCGGCGAGCCGCTTGCGTAGCTGGTCTGTCATCGTTGCTGCTCCTCGGCGGGTTCTTCCTCTATGTGTCCGGGAGGGGGAGGATCCTGTCGGGTGAGGGACTCGGCCAGCTTCTTCCTGGCCCTGCTCAGCCGGAGACTGACCGCATTTGCAGTGCTTCCCAGGGCCTGTGCGATCTCCCGGGGCTCCAATTGCTCCCAGGCCCACAGACGCAGAATCTCCTGGTCGGCGGGGGGGAGCCCGGCCAGTGCCTCGGCCAGGTCCGGGTCGGTGTCCTCGATCGCATCGGCCGGATCCCCTTCCGATACCGGCTGCCGCTCCGACTCGAGACGTTGCACCAGCCGCAGATTGCGCTGAGCGGCGCGGCGGTGGTTGGAGAGCGTGCGTCGGGCCACCCCGTAGCTCCAGGGCAGGACCGCATCGCTTGGCACTTCGTCGAGCCGACGCCAGACGGTGAGGAGCACGTCGGAGAACACGTCCCCGCTCTCCTCGGCGCTGGCGCGGCGTCGCAAATAGCGCTGAAGCGGGTCGTAGACCTCGGCGGCTATCGCCTCGAATCGGTCACGCCGCTCGGTTGCGGAGCTCACCACCACCTACTGTCCGGCATCCGGCTGATTCTGTCACCCATCTGGCGAAGTCGGATGACGCCGGAGCCGGTTTCGGTCGCAGCAACGCATGAGTCGGCAGGCCCATGCAGGATGTGGAGCGTTGTGACGACATCCTGTGCCAGCAAGGCCAAGGGCCGAGGATCCGATCGGCTCCCCCCGATCGAAGCCTCCCTGAGAACCAGGTGCGGCGCCACCACCCGCACCTGGTTCACGCGTCCACAGGTGGATTCGGGGGGACTCTGTCTTACCCTGGCCCCAGGATGGCCCGAGACGTTCTCGACACTCGAGCCCTGAACCGGGCCCTGCTGGCACGACAGCTGCTGCTGCGGCGGGCACGACTCTCCCCGAGCCGGGCCCTGGAGAGGACCGGCGGGCTCCAGACCCAGTACTCCCCCTCCGGCTACATCGGTCTCTGGTCGCGTCTCGACGGTTTCCGCCGAACCCATCTGACCCGTGCCCTGGAGCAAGGGCGTGTCGTTCAGGGAACCCTGATGCGGGTCACCATTCACATGGTCTCCGCCCGCGACTACCCGCTGTTCGCTGCGGCGGTGCGGCGGTCGAGACGGGAGTGGTTTGCCCGGGTGGCCAAGGACCGAGCCCTCGAACCGGAGCAATGGCGGAGGGTGGCATCGCAGATCAGGAAGGCGCTGGCCCATGGCCCGCTCCGGGGTGCAGAGCTGGTCGCCTATCTGGAGGATCAGGGATACTCCAAGGGCATCTGGGAGGGGGCGGGACTGTGGGTCGACCTGGTCCGGGTCCCGCCTTCGGGCACGTGGGAGCGACGGCGGGCCGACATCTACGGGCTGGCCGAGCAGTACGTGGCCATGGCGGAAGTGGGCGAGGACGACGCCCTCGAGCATCTGGTGAGGAGATACCTGGGTGGATTCGGCCCCGCCGGAATCGGCGACATAGCCGCCTGGACAGGGGTGCCGGCCAATTCCCTGCGCCCGGTGGTGGAGCGGCTCGAGCTCCGTCACTTCCGTGACTCGGACGGCGGCGACTTGCTCGACCTTCCCCGTCGTCCCCTCCCTGCGAGCGACACCGTGGCTCCGGTCCGCTTCCTCCCCACCTGGGATGCCACTCTGCTCGTCCACGCCCGGCGCACCCAGATACTCCCCGAGGAGTACCGGAGCCTGGTCTTCAACACCAAGAACCCGCAGTCGGTGGGCACATTCCTGGTCGATGGTGCTGTGGCCGGAGCGTGGCGACACGAGGCGGGCAAGGTGCGTCTCGAGCCGTTTGCCCCGTTGCCCCGGCCGGTTCGACGCGAGTTGGGACAGGAGTCGGATCGCCTGGCCGCCTTCCTCGCCTGATCAGATCAGACCGGTGCTCGCCACCTGAGGGACCAGCGCCTCCACCCCGCTCTCGACGAAGGCGGCGACCACCTTCTCCCTGGTCTCGTTGGTGCAGAGGGCGATCACCGAGGGGCCGGAGCCGGATCGCGCCGCATGCAGGGCGCCGGCGCGCTTTCCCACCTCGATGAGCCCGGCCACCTCCGGCGAGAGCCCGTGCCGGGGAAGCTCGTGGATCTCGTCGCCGTGGGCCGCAGTGAGCAGCTCGGCGTCTCCGGTGATCAACCCGGCGGTCAGAGCGGCGACGCGGGCCAGGCTGCGCAGGACCCGATCCTGGGGATGCACCGGGTCGATGACGCTGCGCGCCTGCTCGGTGGCGAGATGGCCTTCGGGGACCGCGACCACCACCTGAAGGGCCGGGTGGAAGGGAAGACGGAGCGGCATGCCCTCGGCGGGGACCAGTGTGAGGCCCCCGTACACCGCCGCCGCCACATTGTCGGCGTGCCCTTCCATCTCGACCGCAACCCGGTAGACGTGATCGGGTGAGGGGTCTTCGCCCACCAGGCGAAGGGCGGCGGCGATGCCGGCCACCGAGGCAGCGGCCGAGGAACCGAGCCCTTTGCCGATCGGGATGTCGGCGTCGACCTGGATCGCCAGTGGCGTGGCCTCGCCGACGACCCGGCGCGCCGCGGTCAAGACCCCGTCGGACTCGCCGGGCCCGAGACGATGGCGGCCGACGTGCTCGACGCTCCACCGATCGGCGCGACTCGCCTTGACCGTGCACCGGATCTCGAGGGCGAGGGCGATGCAGTCGAACCCGGGGCCGAGGTTGGCCGAGGTGGCGGGGGCGGAAGCAGCGGCTGAGTGGAGGTCCTGGCTCACTCTCGCAGCCTATTCAGGGTTAGCGTGACCGGCGTGGGCGATCTGTTCGATGTCGAGAACCTGCTGCCGGAGCTGATCGTGGGGCTGGGTCTGGCCCTGCTGGTGGGCAACGGGCTCGCCTGGTGGAAGCACCGGCGGGGAGAAGTCCCGGCCGGTGTCGACGATCCTCGGTTTCGGGCGGGGCGGGTGGCGTTTCTGATGGTGGTGGGCGTCCTGATGACCGCATGGGGCGCCATCTCCCTGTTCACCTAGCATCGGCTCGATGGCAAGCGCTGGCGGAACCAAGGCGATCATCGCCGCCATGCTGGCCAACGCCGGCATCGCCGTGGCCAAGTTCGTCGCCTACCTGGTGACATCCTCTGCCTCGATGCTGGCCGAGTCGATCCACTCGGTCGCCGACACCTCGAACCAGGGTCTGCTCCTGCTCGGGGGCAGGAGGGCCCGCAGGGTGGCCGACGACCAGCATCAATTCGGCTACGGCCGGGAGCGCTACTTCTGGTCGTTCGTGGTGGCGATGGTGCTGTTCTCCCTCGGTGGTCTGTTCTCGATCTACGAAGGGGTGAACAAGATCCTCCATCCTCACGAGCTGGAGTCGGTGGGCTGGGCGATCGGAGTGCTCTTGGTGGCCGTCGTCCTCGAGACCTTCAGCTTCCGCACCGCCATCGTCGAGGCCCGCAAGGTGAAGGGGCCCCGGGGATGGTGGGAGTACATCCGGGGCTCGCGGTCACCGGAACTGCCGGTGGTCCTGCTCGAGGACGCAGGCGCCTTGATCGGCCTGGTGCTCGCCCTGATCGGCGTCGGCCTGTATGCCGTCACCGGCAACGAGCTCTGGGACGCGGTGGGCACCCTCAGCATCGGCACCCTGCTGCTCCTGATCGCCAGCTTCCTCACCATCGAGATGAAGTCTCTCCTGATCGGCGAGGCCGCCAGCAAAGACCACATCGCGGCAATCACCAATGCGGTGTCGTCCAACGCCGATGTGGTGCGAATCATCGAAATACGCACCCAGCACATCGGCCCGGACGAGTTGTTGGTGGCGGGAAAGGTGGAATTCTCCGCCACCCTGAGCACGGCCCAGCTGGCGGCCGCGATCAACGTCGTGGAGAGCCAGATCCGCCGGGCGGTACCGCTGGCCGGTCAGATATACCTGGAGCCGGACGTGTGGACGGCCCATCACATCCCGACTCCGGACCGGCCCGAGACCGAAGCCGGGGAGGGAGCGCATTGAGGTCTCACTGCCTGCGCACACCCTTGTCGTCATCTCCCCGAGAGTCCTCGCCCGATTCGAGACCACCTGACCGATCTGATCGTGAGGAGGGGTAAGGCGAGGTTGGCGTCACTCCTCTTCGCCGAAGTCCTCGGTGTCGGGCCATGCCGCGATGTCGATCCCATGGTTGTCAGGAGATCTCAGAGTCCACCAGAGCGGCGGCCGCGAGTGTTCCTCGACCAATCTCCCACCAGCCGCGAGAGCCTCTTCGACTCTCCTCTCTGCCTCATCTGCGGGGACACTGACATCGATGTGGAGACGGCCGCGCCCCGGTCTGGGTGTCTGGAAGGGATGAAAAGCGGCCGATGGGTTCCGGCGATTCGGGTCCATGGCATCCCCATCGACATCTTCGTAGCCGAGCGCTGCCGACCAGAACCCATGCACCGGGGTGCCCGGGTCGTGGGCGACAGCGAGGTTCACCATCGAGAGCCCGGAGGGATCGGGTTCGAGGCCCATACCGGCCGCTGCCTCCGAGACTCTCCTGGCCAGGGTGATGTCGACTGAGCCCAAGGCACCGATGGGCTTGGTGAATGTCCTCACGGTGACACCCTCAGGGCGAACATCGACATCGGGGAAGTGTCCCACCTGCTCGGCTGCGTCCGCGATTTCCGCCACCAGCCTTGCTGCCTCGGCGAACGAGGCAGTCCGAAAATGGGCGAAGGCGCCTCCGTACAGAACCCGCCAACCCTCAACGCCGTCAGCTGCATGGAATGCCTTGGCCGTGACCCTCTTCTCATCCATGAGGCCCAATTCAAGCCCCGACGCAGACCGCCGTGCGCAATCTGACTCCCCGATCGCGGTTGAGCGGAGAACACGGATCGGTTCTAGAATGCGTCGGGCGCCATTGGGTCGCGACCTCGTGGCCGACATGCACAGGCGTGGGGCAAGGCCGCTTTCGCGGGTGTAGTTCAATGGTAGAACACGAGCTTCCCAAGCTCGGAGCGAGGGTTCGATTCCCTTCACCCGCTCCAACCTCACCTCGGGCTCATCCCAGTGGTGCCGCGACGGGTCGCCCCTCTCGGCCGGGAACCGCACCGGCCCCCTGCGGCGTTGGCCCTGGCATGCCGGCGTCGTTCAACCGGGTCATGCGTGTGATCGCGGCGATGTCGCTGATAGTCGCATGCGCTCAGGCAGGGCCGCCGGGCGACCCGACCTCGTCCGCTCCCGGCCCGACTGCCACCGCGTCGCCACCACCCTCGACTTCCACCACCACCACTACCACGACGACACCCGTCGAGACAGACCTGGTCAACCCGGTTGCGGGGACACTGTCCGGCGTTGCGGTCGACAGCCCGGCGGGCGCAGTGCTCGAGACACTCGGTACTGCCTACGGCCCGGCCGATGAGGACACCGGGTGGATCGCCGACGAATGCCTCGGGCTGCCTCGTGTGCGCTACGTCGCCTGGGATCGGCTCAACGTCTACCTGAGTGAGGACGACGGCGGGACGGTGTGGCTGAATGGGTACACCGTCGAGGATCATTCGGCCGCCTCCCCACCATCCGAGAAGATCGAACTGCCGGACGGAATCACACTGGGCATGAGCTATGCCGATGCTGTCACTCTCTATCCGGATGGGGCATATCGACACGAGTCGCTGGAGCTCGACGGCATCGTCTTCGAGGCTGCCCACTTCCTGGCGGCGATCGGTCAGGCCAGCGACGATGGTTCGGCCCCGCTGACACAGGTTTGGGTCGGGAGCATCCCGGTGTGTGCCTGACCAGGGCGCTTTCGCTCAACCCCCGTGGCGCAACAACTCGGAGACGTCGGCGTTGTCCGCGGTCCGCTGGGTCATCCAGGCCGAAACCGCGGCCAACGCGACGACCAGCCCCAGGATGACGAGAGCGAGGTCGGCCGTCCCCACCCACTGCGGGGCGGGTGGGGTCTCCGGAAGCGGGTCCAGGGCCAGATAGAGGTCTCGCGCCGCCCAGCCGCCGACGGCGACCCCGGCCAGGGCACCGACCAGGGTGAGCGAGCCCACCTCGACCAACCCTGCGATGGCGTGATCCCGCCGGGTAAGGCCCATCCTCCGCGCCAGGGCGTAGGACAGGTTGCGCGCCCGCTGCCGGGTGTCGGCGTAGATCAGAACCGAGGCGACGACGATCAGACCGGCCAGGGCTGCGTACAACCTGAGGAACTCGAAGGTCCAGACGATGACCGCGAACTTGAGCTGGTCGAGCGTTGTGTCGGCCGCGATGGTGAAAGCGAACCCGATATCGGACTCGGCCAGTATCTCGTCGACCTCGGACTCCTCCAGACCCTTGGTCCAGATCATGTAGTCGGCGCCGCGAATCCGGTCTTCGGCGGCGAGCATTTCCTGGAGACGAGTCCTGTCGACGACGAGCAGCGGTCGGTCCCGCACCGACCCGGGGAAGGCGGAGGTCGAGCCGACCACTTCCACCTCGAAGTCCATGGCATCGTTGTCGACGACACCGCTTCGGGCCGGCGCATTGGCCACGACGGCATTGAGGACGCTCTCGCCTGGCGCCGTGGACAGGTCTGCGAGCACCCGATCGAGGGCACGGTCGGCATAGGTGCTCAGCCAGAATCCTCCGTCGGAGAAGGTGCCTGGATCGACACCGAGGACATCGACGACGGACCCGTTGAGGGTCGCCCGCTCGAGTTTGACCACGATCGTCGAGTTTCCTTCCAGGGCGGGGGGCAAATCCTCGATGCGATAGATCAGCGTCGACACGTCGGACCCGATCGAGGTCTTTCCCTTGGCGTCGATGCTGATCGTTGCCGAGCGAGCCAGGTTGGCCGAGTAGACGAGGATGGCGACCGGCACCGCCGCCCCGGCGAGCAGGGCCAGCGCTACCGCCGGCGCGGAGAGGAGCCTCCGGGACGCGATGAACCCGGAGTGACTGGTCGTGCCCAACCGGTGGATGAGAGGGCGAGCCAGGGTGAGCAGCTCGGACACGAGCAGAACCGCCGCCAACAGGACCAGCACCGGGAAGAAGAGGACGAGGGGATCCACCGAGCCGACCACGTCGCTGTCCCCGAGGCTGACTGCCTGCTCGCCGATCAGAGACCTGACCATGAGCGCAGCGACCACACTGAGGGCGATCAGCGGCCAGCGCAGGCTCAGGTCGCCATTCCGCCCCCGGGCGGGATCGTGCAGACGCCTGGCCTTGACCCCGGCGACGAGCGCGGCGGCGAGCAGCCCGGTCCCGGCCGCGGCGATGGTCACCAGGAGGCCGTCGCGGCGAGCGAAGAGCTCGATGTCGGGCGATGGGCCCACCATGCCGATGACCAGGTTGCCCACGCCGCAGCCGAGCAATGCCCCGGCCGCCACCGGAAGGAGCAGCTCGAGCCCGGCCTTCACCGCGATCCCCGCCGGGGGCACACCCACCGTCGACAACAGCTCCAGCTCGGTGCGACGACGCTCGACCCAGTAGGAGCCGGCCGCGCCGAGCAGGCCGATGCTGGCCATCAGTACCACCGCGGCGAGCGGGAAGATCGACGTCTCCAGGGCATCGATCTGGGATCTGACCCGGTCGGTGACCGGGAGCAGCTCGGAGTCGAGCGCCAGCTCGAACCCGGTCAGATCCTCGCCCAGCGCCTCCTCGAGAAGACCCTCGACCTTCGCACTGGTCTCTTCGACGGTCTCGGCCGCCCGATATGCAGCGGTGACTGTGAGACCCTCGATCCTGACCGGGACCTGCCATTGTCCGGGCTCGTGCCCGCCTCCGTAGATGGAGTGGAACAGCTCGGGCTCGTCCCGGAAGAGACTGCTGTCGAGGAGCAGCGGCGCCGGGGGAAGGTCACCCATGGCGTTCGGGGCGATCTCCTGCTGATAGGTGCACCAGTACGGGTCCAGGTACTGGTTGTAGAGGTCCTCGTAGACGGCTGCGACGGTCAGGGCGACGGTGGTGACCTCGGAGCGCCCGTCGAAGAAGAACAGCTCGTAGGTGAAGCTCACCTCGTCGCCAGGGCCGGCCCCGATCCACTCCGACGTAATCCGGTCGATGTAGGCGCCCTCTCCGTGAGCTCCCTCCACCAGCTCGATGTGGTCCCTGAAGTCATCCAGCCCGAAGATCCTGACCTCGATCGTGGCGTCGCCACCCCCGGCCAGGGCGAGATCGGCGGTGCCTCCGCGCAAGACCAGGGTCGGATCGTCGAACGAGTCGTCTGCGCCCAGGGTGGAGCGAAGTACCGCCTCGTTGCTCTCGAGGTCGGCCGCCAGCTCGTCGTCAACGGATACGACGACCGGCATCTTGGCCGCGAACCGCGACGCACAGCGTCCCTCCAGCTGTCTCTGCAACGCTTCGCTCGCTGCCGCCGACCCGAACAAGGGAGTCAAAGAGGCCACCATCCCGAGGATCAGCGCGGTGCCGGCGATGGCCACCAGCAAGACCGGTCTGCGGAACAGGAGCCAAGGCGCCCGCCGGAAGGGAGGAGTGGTGAACATCGGTGGAGCACGCCACGCTAGACCCGCCACCCCGGCTTGGCCCTACCATTGTCGGCTCCACGCCCAGGAGCACGATTGATCTTCTCCGACCGGTCCATACGCGAGGCCATCGAAGCCGGCCTGATCCAGATCGACCCCTACGAGCCCTCTCACGTCCAGCCCTCATCGGTGGATCTGCGGGTCGGCGACGGCTTCCGGGTCTTCGTCAATCACCGCTACAGCCGCATCGACCCCCGCGACCCGCAGAGCGACCTGACCCAACTCATCGAAGTCGGTGACGGCGAGCCGTTCATGCTCCATCCCGGTGAGTTCGTCCTCGGCACGACCCTGGAGCGGGTCAAGCTGGGCAACGACGTGGTCGCCCGTCTCGAGGGGAAGTCCTCGCTGGGTCGGCTCGGTCTGCTCATCCACTCGACAGCCGGGTTCATCGACCCCGGGTTCGAGGGCCATATCACCCTGGAACTGTCCAACGTGGCCACTCTCCCCATCGCCATATACCCGGGGATGAGGATCGGTCAGATCAGCTTCTATCAGATGACCACCGAGGCCGACCTCCCCTACGGGTCGGCAGGGCTCGGATCCAAGTACCAGGGCCAGACCGGGCCCACCGCCAGCAGGTCCCATCGCGACTTCGAGCCCGACGGGGACAAGAACTAGCGCGGGTGCGTATAGTTGCAATTGGGTCAGGTTTTGCCCGTCCCAGGGGGGTCGGGAGCAGCAGAATCAGATCCAGGTCCCTCATGCCCTAATTGAGTCCCCCCTCTAGAAGCTTCCCCGGCTTCACAGGGCAAGTGGGAACCCCTCCAGCGGCAACCTTCGGGTTGCCGCACGTCCGGAGTGAGCCTCAGCCGTCGAGGAAGCTGGTCACCTCGGCCTGGGAGAGGAACTCCTGGGCCCGTTCCGGCGAGCAGACGGTGCTGATCGAGGAGACCAGGCCACCGACCTCGACCACCTCTTCCATGGTGAGATTGCCCATCGACCCCTTCTCGTCGACGATCGCCTCGAATGCGGCGATGTCGGTCTCGCAATCCCCCGAAGCCTCCCCGACCGAGTCGGCGACGTCGGAGAAGCTCTTGATCCACTCGAGATAGGCGACGGTTCCCGGTGCCTCCCTCTCCGCGATCTCGATCATCGCGGCGAAAGCCTCCTCGTCGCTGCCGTCGGGCTCCGGGCAGTCGAGGTCTTCCAGCGTCCCGGAGTAGTCCTCGCCCAGAGCCTCCAGCTCGGTCCCGAGCTCCTCGAGATCGGCTGCGGTAACGGTGCTGAAGTCGATTCCCTCCATGGCGGGCTCGATCGCCTTCAGGAACCCGACCAGGGCATCGACACACTCGGCGGGCATGTCGTCGAAGCTGACCGTGCCCCCGTCGTCGTCCGCGGTCGTGGTGCTGGCCGCGGCAGCGGTTGTGGTGGTCTCGGCGACGCTCGTGGTCGTCTCGTCGGCGACGGTGGTGTCGCCGGCGTCGCCACCGCCACAGGCGGCCAGGACCAGGGCAACAGCCATGGTCGTGGTCAAAGCTCTGAATGCCCTCATCTGGGCCTATCCCCTCGTCTCGTGGTCCCGGCTCGGCGCCAGGGTATCCGTCCTCCGTCGCTACAAGGCGACCTGTTTGCCGATCTCTATCACCTGGCTCGGGGGAAGGCTGAAGTACTGGACGGCGCTCGAGGCGTTCCGATGCATCGCCCCGTACAGGGCCGATCGGGCCCTCTCGATCCCCCGACTCCTGTTGATGATGGTCTCCCGGCCCACGAAGTAGGTGGCGTCCTCGGGGTCGAACCCGAACTCCGGGTCGACGATGTTGATCAACGCCCGGGGCACGTCGGGCTCGTCCATGAAACCGAAGTGGAGGACCACCTGGGCGAACCCCTCCCCGAGATCGTGCACCGTCGCTCGCCGCACCTGTGGGACGCGGGGCACGCTGGAGGTCTGCACTGCGACCAGGACCACCGTCTCGTGCAAGACCTCGTTGTGGCGAAGGTTGTCGAGGAGTGCGGGCGGGGTGACCCCCGGATCGGGGAACAGATAGACCGCGGTGCCCGGGACCCGGAGCTGGGGATGGGTCGCGATCGACCCGATGAAGCGCTCGATGGGCAGCTCGCCGCGTCGCAGCGCGGTGGCCAGCCTCCGACGTCCCGACTTCCAGGTGGTCATCGCGGCGAACACCGCCGCGCCCACCACCAGCGGGAACCAGCCTCCCGCCGGGACCTTGACGATGTTGGCCGCGAAGAACGAGACATCGACGACGAGGAAGACCGCGGTGAGCGACCCGGCGAGGAGGGGGGACCAACCCCACCGCTCCCGCATCACGAAGTAGAGCAGCGTGGTGGTGATCACCATGGTGGTGGTGACGGCTACCCCGTAGGCGGCGGCCAGGTTGCTCGAACTGCGAAATGCGAGCACCAGCCCGACACAAGCGATCATCAGCCCCCAGTTGATGGCGGCGATGTAGACCTGGCCGATCTCTCGTGGCGAGGTGTGGTCGATCCCGAATCGGGGCAGATAGCCGAGCTGCACGGCCTGCATGGTCAGGGAGTACGCCCCCGTGATGAGGGCCTGAGAGGCGATGACGGTGGCCATAGTGGCCAGGATCACCATTGGGAGCACGGCCCAAGCGGGCGACATGCGAAAGAACGGGTTGTCGATGTTCTCCGGGCTGGCGATGAGCATCGCCCCCTGCCCGAAGTAGTTGAGGAGGAGGGCAGGGAAGACCACGGTGTACCACCCGATGCGAATCGGCCGCTTCCCGAAGTGACCCATGTCGGCGTAGAGGGCCTCGCTCCCGGTGACGACCAGGAAGATGGCGCCGAGAGCGAGAAAGGCGAGACGGGGGTTGGCGACGATGAACCGGCCGGCGTGAGCCGGGTTGACCGCAGCGAGGATGCCCGGATCCTGAACCACGTGAAAGCCTCCGAGCACGGCCAGCACGGTGAACCACACGATCATCACC
>DASUSU010000352.1:0-3796 GCA_036374915.1 Acidimicrobiia bacterium
TGGCGACGGCCCTCGCCTTCATGATGGCGGTGACGGTCCCTCTGATCACCACCGAATGGGGATGGCTCTTTGCCCTGGCCTACCTGGTCCTGCGGATGGTCGGCATCTCACTGCAGTTCCGGCTGGCGGGAGGTGACATCGTCTGGTCTCGAAGTGTGCGGAGCTGGGCGCTCATGTCCAGCCTCGGCCTGCTGGCGATCCTCACCGCCATGTTCCTCCCCCCGGATCGTCGTTTCCTTGCCCTCGGAGCGGCCGCCGTCCTCGACGTGATCGCCGCCATGCGAGCAGGACGCAACGAGTGGAGATTGTTCCCGGGTCACTTCTCGGAACGGCACGGGCTGTTCGTCATCATCGCGCTCGGCGAGGCCCTGATCGCAGCCGGGCTCACCGTGAGCGACCAGCCGCTGAGCGGGCGGCTGCTCATGGTGGCGGTCACCGCGGTCGCCGGGTCGTGTGCCCTGTGGTGGACCTACTTCGGATGGGCCAAGGACCGGCTCGAAGAGGCGATGAGGTCGCAGAGCCCGGCGAGGATCGGCCGATACGCCCGGAACGTCTACTCGTTCGGCCACTTCCCCCTCATATTCGGGGTGATCGGCTACGCCATCAGCGTCGAGGAGACGATCGCCCACCCGCAAGACCCGCTCGCCGTCCCGGGGATGCTGGCACTTGGTTTTGGTGTCTCTCTCATCGTGGGCGGCACCGCGCTGGCCTTGTCCATGGCCGGGGTCCGGGTCCCGGCGGTGAGATGGTGGGTGATCATCGGCCTCGTGGCGTCGATTCCGGTGCTGGGGCTGATCCCCGCCTGGGTGGCCCTGGCCCTGGTGTCGCTGCTGGTCGCCGTCCTCGCCCTGGTCGAGCGTGGTCAGCGGCCCAGTGCCATCCAGCCTGCCTCGGGCTCGCCGAACTTCTCGAGCAGGTAGTCACGTGACGCCTCCACCGCACGGCGGGGCGCGTCGAGCGACGCCTTCAGCTTGAAGTCCTCTTTGAGGATCTCGCCGTCGACCATGACAGTCTTCACGTTGGAGATGTCCGCCGCACAGACGATGGCGCCCACCGGGTCGATGATCGGCGCCACGTTCACCGCCGACCCGTCGATGATCACCACGTCCGCCTTCTTCCCAGGTGTGAGCGACCCGGTGCGGTCGGCGATCCCGGCCACCTCGGCTCCACCGATGGTGGCCCAGGACAGGGCGTCACGTGCGGTGATCAGACCGGGGGAGGCCTCGAGACCGTCGAGGTCGTTGTCCCAGGACTCCTGATGCTTGCGCCCCCGCTCGGTGCCGAACACTGCGTGCATCTGGGTGAATTGGTCGGCCGGGGCGGTGGTGGCCACGTCCGAGGAGAGCCCGATCGGGACGCCGTATTCGACCGCGGTCACCGCAGGGGCCCAGCCGTGGCCCATCTGGATCTCGATCTGGGGGGCGAAGCTCACGTTGCCGCCCGAATCTGCGACCAGCTGCCACTCCTCGTCGGAGAAGTGGGAGGCGTGGACGTAGGTCGTGCCCGGATAGAGCAGGTCCATGTCACGCAGCGCCGCGATCTGGCCCTTGGTGTAGCCGAAGCGGTCCATGGCGACGTGAACCGTGATGTCGATGCCGAGCTCTTTGGCCAGCTCCCAGTCGTGACGGACCACTTCGGGCTTGCAGAACCCGGGCCCCCGGGTGGCCAGACCCATGGTGATCCGGCCCTCGTCCGAGCTGAAGTACTGCGACCGGAGCCGGCGCGCCTCGTCGCCGTCGGAGGTGAGCACACTGCCGGTGTAGTCGGGGCCGAACCACCAGTCCACGAGCGAGGTGTTGGGAAAGCCGTAGGCGAAGACCGACCTGATGCCCGACTCCTGAAGGGCGGCGACCGAGGCGTCGGCATGCTCGGGGGTGTTCATGATGTGCGCCCAGTCGACCAGGGTGGTGATCCCGGCGTTGATGCACTCGAGCGCACCCCACAGCGTCGCCGAGTGGACGTCCTCGGGCCGGTAGTGGGGGGCGAACTTGTCGAGGATGGCGCTGAAGTAGGTGATCAGGGCGAAGTCGGGGGCACAGGTCCGGATGCAGGTCTCCCAGGTGTGGCGATGAGTGTCGATGAACCCGGGGATGACGATGTCGCCGGAGGCGTCGATGACCCGGGCGTCGTCGGAAGGCAGGTCGGTGCCGATGGCGGCGATCCTGTCGCCTTCGATCAACACGTCCCCCTTCGGGATCTCGCCGAGCTCGGGGTCCTGGGTGAGGACGATCCCGCCGCGCAAGAGGATTCGGTCGGTCACAGGTTTGCCCCTTTCTACCTGCGGGTCGGCCCCACCGGCCGGCGGGGCCGTGCACTTGTCCGGGGATCATATTCGGGAAGGGCCCACTGTCGCCCCCGAGTCAGACTCCCAGCTCGGCGCCCTCGACCGACTCGACCACCGCTTCGAGCACGATCGCCTGGGTAGGGCACGCGGCGGCCACCTCCCGGAGCACGTCGTCGTCGACCGTGGTCACGTCTAGGAGCTCGGGTTTTTGGAAGTCCCCCTGTCTCCAGTGGAAGGCAGACGGGGCGAGGACGATGCACGTGCCGGCTCCGATGCAGCGCCGTCGGTCGATGATCACCCTCACTGCCATGTGACACCTGCCTTGATCGCATACTCGATGGCCTCGCTCTCCGATGCCACCCCAAGTTTCACCAGCAGCTCTTCCACATCAGACGAATCAGGCCCGCCCAGGGGGTTCGCTGTGACAGTTCCTGAGGCCAGGTCCCGGAGCAATCCGAGCTCGGCCTCACCCAACTCGACGTTCTCGTCGGGCTCGATCGCTCTCGAGTACTCGAATCCCACGATCTCGGCCAGCTCGCGGTGTACCGGGAGCCCAAACCACCTGGCCTTGAGATCGGGGTCGGCGATCGACATGTCGATGAAACCGAACCCGGCGAGGATCTCCGCACTCAGGGCGGGGGCTTCGGGTGCGTCGCCCACGATCAGGACTCGCCCCGCCACCCACAGCACATGGAGATACTGGGCCAGGAACGTCTCCCCGTCGAGGTCGAGGGCGAGCCGGGCCTCGTCGGCAGCCGTCGCCTCGTCTCCTTCCGCCTGCGCCACCAAGGCAAGGGCGGCGTGGGCGTCTGCCTCCCAGGGCAGCTGGCCGCCGATGGGGCGAATCGCCCGCAAGGTCTCGGCTGCGGCATCCTTAGCTTTCTTCAGGGTCGTCTCGTCACCTGTGCTGACACCGATCCTGGCGGCCTCGAAGGCCAAGGTCGAGAGGGCCTCACACCGTGCACCGAGGTTCCTTTGCCCGGCCAGCTCGGCTGCCCTCTCCAAATGCCCGATCATTCTGGCTAGATCATCGCGGGCGGCTGCGTGAGCTCCACGCCACATCTCGAGGCGTCGGGCCATCGAGGTGCTGGCGACCGAGATCGCGGCGCTGGCGGCACGGTCGAGCCAGGCCTCACACTGAGAATCGTCACCGATGGATAGATAGGTCATCGCCATCCCACCGGCGGCGAGAGACTCCAGCCAACGGTCACCAAGGGCGCGGGCCGCCTCGAACGCCTCACGCCCTCGTTCCAGGGCGAGACCGGGCTGGAGGTTGGTCCGGGCGTAGGTGTGGATGCTGTACAGCATCAGGGCATCGTCGATGGCGCGCTGGCTCTCGGTGATCTCGCCCTTCTTGCTGTGATGGAGGGCCCTGATGTGCTCCATCCGACCGGCCATGCCTGTCGCGGTTGGGTCGGTGACGTGGGCGTATGCCATCGAGATGAGCGCCGACATCGACCCTCGCTTGTCGCCGATCTCCTCGTAGATGCTGAAGGCCTCTTCGGCGAGCTC
>DASUSU010000353.1:0-2443 GCA_036374915.1 Acidimicrobiia bacterium
GTCCGGTCCTACATGGTCTGAGCCGGTTCGCCCGCGACCTCCCGAGAGCGGGGCGTCAGCCTTCGACCGTCCCCCGTGCAGCCCATGCCCGGAGGGAGAGAGTGAACGGCGCCGGAGGCAACTCCTCCCGGCAGAGCTCGGCCAGCCGCGTCTGGCCGGCGGGGTCGAGCCCGGCGGCGTAGGCTCCCGCAGGCCCGACTCCGAGCTTGAACGGCTCCCACCACTCCTCGAAGCTGGCGTGCTCCACCTCGAAGGTGAGACCCTCTCCTAGAACGTCGCTGAGACCCGCGGTCTCGAAGATCTCCACGAGATGCCCCTCCCTGGTGCCCGGAAAGCCAGATTCCCCCGGCGCCTCGGGGTCGTAACGCTTGACGCCTCGCCAGAATGGGCTCAACGGGTCTCTCCCCGCGCCCAGATCCCACACGCATGCCGCGACTGTGCCACCCGATCGGGTCACCCGGCTCATCTCCCGGATCCCGCCCACCGGATCAGGCATGTGATGGACCACGAGTTGGGCGAGGGATCGGTCGAACGAGCCATCCGGGAAAGGGAGGTTCTCCGCCGACGCCTGATGCACTTCGACCCCCGGGTATCTCGCCTCGGCGGCGGCAACGAATGGTTGTGAGGGATCGACGGCGGCGACTGCGTCGGGGCCGGCCCGCTTCACCAGCTCGCCGGTGAGCGCCCCGGGACCGCAACCGACTTCGAGAAGTCGCTGCGATGCATCGACCCCGGCGAAGTCGGCGAAGATGGGAGCGAGTAGTGAGGAATAGCGACCCATGAAGCGGTCGTAGGACTCCGCTGCGACGACGAAACTCATTGCGGAAAGATACCCCTCGACCACCGGGAAGCGATCGACCGTTTCGCCTATTCGCCCGACGCCATCGCCGGCCAGCATGCTGCCGCCGCGGTGGCGCGAAGGGGGACCGGCCCGGGATCATCCCCGACACAGCGCGCCGCCATTTCCTCGCTCAGGGTCCCCGACTGGAGCAAAGGGCAGCGTGGATGGAACCGACAGCCCGACGGCATCTGACTGGGGTCGGGGATCTCCCCCCTGAGAATCTGCTGCTCCATCTCCCTTGTCTCAGGAACCACCGACAGCAATGCCCTGGTGTAAGGGTGTTTCGGGTCGTCGAGGATCTCCTCGGTCAAACCGGTCTCCACGATCCGACCCAGATACATCACCGCCACCCTGTCGGCGATGTTCCACGCCAGCCCGAGGTCATGGGTGACGGCGAGGATGGCGAGACCGGTGTCGTCGACGAGTCTGCGCATGAGACCGAGGATCTCGCCCCGGATGGAGGCGTCGAGACTTGCCACCGGCTCGTCGGCGAGAAGCAACCTGGGCCGCATCACCATCGCCCCGGCGATCACCACCCGCTGACGCTGGCCACCGGAGATCTCATGCGGGTAAAGCTGAAAGAACCGCTCCGGTGGTCGCAGCCCCGCCTGGGCCAGCGCTTCTCGCACGTTCTCCCGCTCGTCGCCCCGGTCTCCCATGATGCGGAGCCCTTCGGCCACGATCTCGTAGACGGTCTGGCGCGGGTTGAGCGCCCCCGTCGGGTCCTGGAACACCATCTGGACCGCGGGATCGTGGAAGATCGTCTGTGTCGCTCCCTCGAGCCGAATCGTCCCCGAGGTCATCTTCTGCAGACCCTGGATGGCTCGGATCAGGGTGGTCTTGCCCGAGCCGGACTCACCGACCAAGGCGAGCACTTCGCCCGGCATGACCGTGAGCGAAGCCCCGTCGACGGCGCGTGCCTCACCGAAGTGGACATGGAGATCCTCCACCTCGACCAGGGCGTTCACACCAGGATGCATGCCGCCCTCCTCTCCGGCCCAGACTCCCGCAGCTCTGGTTCCTCGGGCAGACACGCTTCACGGGCAAGGGGGCACCGGGGATGGAAAGGACAGCCCCCGGGGAGGTCGTCCGGTGTCGGAGGGTCGCCCCCGAGCCCTGACGGGGCGAGCCGCGACGTCATGTCACCGATGGTGGGGAAGGCAGCGGCCAAGCCGCGGGGGTAGGGGTGGGAGGCGTCTCCGAATACCTGCCAGCCAGGGCCCTCTTCCACGATGCGCCCGGCGTACATCACGGCCAGTCGGCGGCAGGCGTAGGTGAGCACCGACAGATCGTGGGTGATGAACATCAAGGTGAGATCGCGCTCTTGTTTCAGCTCGGCCAGGAGCGCCAGCACCTGTGCCTGGACCATCAAGTCGAGGGCGGTGGTGGGCTCGTCGGCGATGAGGAGGAGGGGATCGCACGCCAGGGCCATGGCGATGAGAACTCGCTGACGCTGCCCTCCCGACAGCTGATGGGGGTAGGAATCGGCGCGGTTCGCCGCCAGACCCACCCGCCCCAGCAACGACTCGGTGCGCTGGCGCGCCTCCTTCTCGTTGTGAACGGTCTTGTGGACCAACATCGGCTCGGCGATCTGGTCGCCAA
>DASUSU010000354.1:0-8474 GCA_036374915.1 Acidimicrobiia bacterium
TGCCGAAAAGGCCGTAGGGGCGGATGAGCAGGACGACCAGCATCAACAGATAGCCGACGATGCCCGGGAAGCCCGAGCCGAGGAACTCGAAGCCGAGGTAGGTGTTGGCTGCAGCCTCGGCGATTCCAACCGCGAACCCCCCGACCACCGCCCCCGGGATCGAGTCGAGCCCTCCGATGATGACGGCAGGAAAGGCCCGGAAGGCGATGAAGGCCGTGGCAGTGTCGACACCGGTTGCCCGTCGCGGGAACACCGAGAAGAAGATCCCGGCAATGCCGGCCAGGAAGGCGCCGATAGCCCAAGCCACGGAGAAGATCCGTCCCACATTGATCCCCTGCGCCCTCGCCGTCTCCTGGTCGAACGCAGTGGCCCGCATCGCCACCCCGGTTCGACTACGGAAGAAGAGTGCGATCGAGGCGAGCAGGATCACGGTCACCACGATCTGGACGATCTCGGACCACGCGATCCTGACCCAACCGAGCTCAACGACGTTGAGACCCCATGGTGCGCCCAGGGGCCGGGGGTTGGTCCCGATCCAGTCGTTGGTGACGGTGCGAACAACGATGTCCAGCCCGAGCGTGACGATGGCGACCGCGAACAGTGCCTCACCGACCATCGGCCTGAGGAAGATCCTCTCCAGGATGACACCGATCAGTGCGGCGGCGACGAGAGCGGTCAAGACGTTCAGCGTCCATTGCGCCCATTCGGGCAGGACGGTCAGGTATCGACTGGGGAAGTCGAGCACGGTGACGAAGGCGGCCACCAGGAAGGCACCGAGACCGGTCAACCCGCCGTGGGCGAAGTTGATCACCGAGGTGGCCTTGAAGATGATGACGAAGCCCATGGCCAGCAAGGCGTAGATGGCCCCGAAGCTGATCCCGTCGACGAGTGTCTGGGCGAACTCGTTGGGGACCGCCGTCTGGGCCAGCACGACAAGATTGGCTGTCACGATCGATACATGTCTTCGATCAGCTCACCGAACATGCTGCTCATCGCGTTGCGCTTCAACTTCTGGGTGGCGGTCAGCTCGCCGTCCTCGTGGTCCAGCTCTTTGGGGATGAGCCTGAACTTCTGAATCGACTCGAGGTGGGAGTGGTTGGCGTTGACCTCGGCGACCACCCCTTGGATCAGCTCGATCACCTCGGGCTTCTCGGTCAGGTCCCGATATGTCGTGTAGGGGATCTGGTGGCGGGTGGCCCAGTCGCCCACCACGTCCGCCTCGATCAGGATCAACGCGGTCAGGTACTTGCGACGGTCACCGATGACCATTGCCTCCTTGATGTAGGGCGAGGTCTTCAGGTTGTTCTCGATCTCCGACGGCGAGACGTTCTTGCCCCCCGAGGTGATGATGATGTCCTTGATCCGGTCCACCACCTTGACATGGGTCCCGTCCACCCATTCGCCGACGTCTCCGGTCTTCAGCCACCCGTCCTCGGTGAATGCCTCGGCGGTCTTCTCCGGCTTGTTCCAGTACCCCTTGAAAGTGCCGGGGTTGCGGGTCTGGATCTCGCCGGTGTCCTCGTCGATGCGCAGTTCCGTCCCCGGGTAGGGGATGCCGACGGTCCCCACCTTGTTGGCGCCGGGGAAGTTGCAGGTGGCCACCGCGGAGTTCTCGGTCATCCCGTACAGCTCGAACAGAGGGACGCCTAGCCCGAGGAAGTCACGGATGACCTCGGGAGCGATTGGGGCGGCGCCGCTGGCGGCGTAGCGCACCCGGCGCAGCCCGATCCGCTCCTTGATCGCCCGGAACACGAACGGGTACCCGATGATGTAGAGGAACCTGCTCCACGGGGTGTGGTCGCCGTCGTTGGCCACTCGCAGGTCCCCGATCCTGGCGGCGAGCCTCATCCCGAAGCCGAACCACATCCGCTTGAACCAGGTGGCGTCTCGGCCCTTGATCGCAATCGAGGCGTGGATCCGTTCCCAGATCCGGGGCACTGCGAAGAAGATGGTCGGTTGGATCTCCCTCAGGTTCTGCTGCACCGTCTCGATCGACTCGGCGAAGTTGAGGGAAGGCCCGTGGGACACCGAGGACCAGGTCGAGAAGATGCGCTCCGCAACGTGGCACAACGGCAGGTAGGTGAGGATCAGGTCGTCAGGGCCGATCGACTTGTTGTCCGGTGTCCGGCCCGGCGAGCCGATCAGCACCTCGGCGTTGAAGGCGAAGTTGTCGTTGGTGAGCATCGCCCCCTTGGGCGGCCCGGTCGTCCCCGAGGTGTAGACCAGGGTGATGACGTCGTCACCTGTGGCCTGGGCCATGATGTTCTCGACCATGCCCGGGTTCTCGGATCGGTGCCGGCGCCCCAACTCGAGGAAGTCGTCCCAAGAGATGAAGCGCTCGTCGTCACGCCACTTCCTGAACCCGCGCGGCTCGATGTGGATGATCTTGCGCAGCCCGGGCAGCGACCCGATGACTTCCATGACCTTCTCGGCCTGCTCCTGGTCCTCGGCCAGGTGGACCACCGACCCGGAGTCGGAGAGGAGGTACTGGACCTCGGCCGCAGGATTTGTCGAGTACAGACCGACGGTGATCGCCCGAACCGCCACCGTGGCCATGTCGAGGATCACCCATTCGGGACGGTCCTCCGACTGGATGGAGACCCGATCACCCTCGTAGACGCCGAGAGCGAGAAGACCGTGAGCCGCATCGAGGACGGCCTCCCAATACTGGGACCAGGTGATCTCCTGCCATATCCCGAAGTCCTTTTCCCGCATCGCCACCCGGTCCGGTTCTCGCCGGGCCCAGTCCCGGACATAGGCGGGTGGTGACTTGAACCCGACGTCAGCCGATGGCGCGCCGGCTCGCTCCAGGACGGTCGTCATTCGGTGTCCTCCTCACAAGACGACAGGACAATATCGACTGGCGACACACTTTGCTGGTCCGATCAAAATCTGAGCACAACGCCTGGACAGAGCGACGCGCCGCTTGCCCGCGGTCACGAGCCAGGGCTCCAGCTGGAGCCTCCCGGCCAGTGCTCCTTCTTCCATATCGGGGCCCGGGTCTTCAATTCGTCGATGATGAAACGGGCCGCGGCGAACGCATCGGCCCGGTGCCCGCTGGACACTGCGACGGCCACCGAGGCCTCACCCAGGTTGACCGTCCCCGACCGATGCTCGACCACCACGTTGAGGACCGGCCATTGCTCGGCCGCCTCGTCCACGATCTCGCGGATCTTGGGCTCGACCTGCTCGGGGTAGACCTCGTAGTCGAGATGGGTGACGCCTTCGGCGGCTTCGGAGTGATCCCGGACCGTTCCCAGGAACAGGACCGACGCCCCCGAGTCGGGTCTGGCTACTTCCTCCACCAGTGAGGAGACGTCGATGACGTCGTCTCCCACCGACACCCGGATGACTTGGCGGGAACGGTCCATAGAATCCCAAGCCTATGACAGACGACGGCCCCGTCGGGCCCCAGGTTTGGGACGAGCCCGATGAGGCGATCGAATACGTGGACATCCCTCCCGTCGAGTCGCCGCCGGCCAGAAGACGCCTCGACGCCTGGACCATCGTCATGGGTCTGTTCGGAGGTGTCCTCCTCGGGACCGGGGTGACCCTCGCCGTCCTCGGCTTCACCGGCGTGTTCGAGGAGCCCACTCCGCCCACCAATCCGCCCCCGCCAAGCCTGACTTTGCCCCCGCCCACCAGCGCCCCGCCGGTCGTGGTGGAGAGCGGCAGTGCCACCGAGGTGGCCCAGCGTGCCATCCCTTCCATCGTCGCGGTCGAGGTCCCGAGCGCGTTCGGCATCGGCGGCGGCAGTGGTGTGGTGTACAGCAGCGACGGCTACATCATCACCAATCACCACGTGGTCAGCGATGCCGACACGGTGATGGTCGTCTTCGCCGACGGGGGGCGCTGGGACACCGAGGTGATCGGGTCCGACCCTCTCACCGACATCGCAGTGTTGAGGGTGGCCCGTCAGGACCTCACCCCGATCGATATCGGGTCCTCGGGTGGCCTGACCATCGGGGAGAGGGCGGTGGCCGTGGGCAACCCGCTGGCGCTCGAAGGCGGGCCTTCGGTCACCTACGGGATAATCAGCGCCCTGGACCGATCGTTGGAGGTCCAGAGCGGGACCATCCTCTACGGTCTGATCCAGACCGACGCGCCCATCACCCGGGGCTCCTCGGGCGGGGCGCTGCTCGACAACGACGCCCGCCTGGTCGGGATCACCACGGCCATAGCCGTCTCCGATGTCGGGGCGGAAGGTCTCGGATTCGCCATCCCCATCGACATGGCGATCGGGGTGGTCAACGACCTGATCGGCTCCGGCGCTGTCAGTCATGCCCTGTTGGGGATACAGGGCGACACTGCCTATGCGGCACAGGACGGGGCGGAGTACCCGGTCGGTGTCCTGGTCACCGACTTCTCCGTGGCCTCCGCCTACGAGGATGCCGGAGGTCAGATCAACGACGTGATCACCGCTCTCGACGGCAGGCCGATCACCACGATGGGCACCTTGCTCACCCAACTGCGCACCCGTCGATCCGGAGAGAGCGTCACGCTCGCCGTGACCCGTTCCGACTCGTCGCTGGACCTGACCATCACACTGGGGACACAATGAGGATCCCCCGATGAGCGACGACCTCTTCTCCAAACTCTTCGAGTTGTTCGACCAGCCAGGCCCGATCAACTGGAAGCTGGCGGTCGAGGTTGCCCGTCACCTCTCCGGCGAACCGGTCCCGGTCGAGCCCTGGGCGGCCGAGGAGTTCAGGGAGTTGGCCCGCCTCGCCGAGTACCGGGTCGAGGAGATCGCCCCCTTCCGCGTGGTACCCGCGCCCGATGTGCTCCCCCTCGACGGTCGGGGATGGGCCGAGCGCAACCTGGAGTCGTTCGGCACGCTGGTGGAGCCGTTCGCCTCCTCGGTGGCTGCGGACGGTCCGGCCGCCCCGATCATGGCCCAACTCTCGCCCGCGCTCATCGGGCTCCAGGTGGGATCACTGGTCGGCTCGCTGGCGACCTGGGTGGTGGCTTCCTTCGATGCCGGGCTCCCACAGGAGCATCCGGGGCCGATCAGCATCATCGTGCCCAACATCGCCTCGATGACCGGATCGAGCGACCTCGACGAGCGGGAGGTGAGGCTCTGGATCGTCGCCAACGAGGTGGCATTCCGGGCGGTGTCCCAGCTCCCCTGGATCCACGACCATCTCCATCATCTCGCCACTGCCTACGCCGACGCGGTCAGGATCGACCCCACCATGCTCAGCGGCCTCATGGCCGGAGGCTCCGACCCGGTGGCCATCGAGCAGGCGATCCAGGAGGCGGGCGGGCTCGAGGGTCTGATCGGAGGCGAGGAGGCGGAGACCCCCCGTCTCGAGCTGGAGGCCTTTCTCGGGGCGATCACCGGATGCGGTCGGCTGCTGGCGCGACGAGCCGTGGCCGACCTGGCGCCCGATTTCGACCGGATCTCGGCGAGCAGGGACGCGACGAGAGAGGCCACCGAGGCAGCGCCGGCCCTCGGTGTCGGCCCGATCCCGCCGGAGGCGACCCGGCTCGGCGACGTGTTCAACCAGGAGGTGGAGCGTCGCTACGGGGAGGACGCTCTGGAGACCCTCTGGGCCGATCCGACCCGCATGCCCTCGGCGGCCGAGTTGCGCGACCCCACCGCATGGGCGGCTCGGGTCCTTCTCGACGGCTGGACCTGAACGCCTCCCGCTTCTAGCCGAAGAGGCTTCTCCAGAGTCGGCGGAGCAGACCGGGGTCCTCGGGAGCGGGCAGCCCGGCCAGCACCTCCTCGTGCATGTCGGGTGGAAGGTCACCCACCATGGCCATGGCGCCGGTCCGGGTCTCCCAGGCGTAGGTCACCTGTCCCGGGCTGAACGACCGGGTGTAGACCCGGTCGGCGAGTGTCACCGGGGACCCGGTGTCGATGGTCACCACGGAGGGGATCTGGAACACCGCGAAGGAGAAGAAGCCATCCGAGTAGTAGGCGAACACGAAACCCTCGTCGTCCTGATAGACGTCGAGCCGATCGAAACCGGCGAGGGTCTCGGGCAGGTCCGACTCGACGCCTCCCTCGGCCGATTGGGTGAGGGCTACGGAGTCCTCATCCGAGAGCGGAGGCGCCTCGGGATCGAAAGTGAGGAACCGACGCTCGCAGTAGATGCTGCCGTCCCCGTTGAAGGTGACCAGGTGGAGCAGCGCCCCGATCTCGGCGTCGAAGACGAGCTCGGCGCGCACCACGCCATCCCCGGCCATCTCGTACCTGGTCGCCTCGCGACCCAGATACTCGGTGTCGACCCCGTCGTCGACGCTGTAGCGGGGTTCGGGCACGTCAGCGGCGCCCTGGACATTGACGCTGCTCACCACCGAGCCCTCCCGCACCAGGGCCCATCCACCCGAGCCCGCCGCCACCTCGACGTCGGGGGCTGCCGGGGCGCCGACGTGCAGGACGCCGCCAGACTGATTGAGCTCGATGACCGCGTCCCGGACTCCGTCGGGGGTGGAGCAGGTGATCACCTGCTCGGCGCGGAAGGAGGCGTCCCGACTCTCGTCGAGCAGCTCGTCGAGCTCGGCCGCTGCCGCGGCAGACGCGGGCAGCAGCACCAGGGCGAGGACGAGGACGACGACCCTTCTCATTCGAGGAGCTCGGCGAGATCGGGAATGACGACCTTGGCCGGCCCGAAGGCAGGGTCGAGCGAGGCACGCGCTCCGTAACGGCTGTTGAGCTCTTCGAGCGAGACGGTGCCGGCGGCGGGAGTGACCAGGGCGGCGATGGCGATGACGAGCGCAACCACCGCGGCTGCGGCACCCACCAGGAACCCTTTGTTGCGATGGAGCGGCACCACATCTGCGTCCGCTTCGGGAATCAACGCGGCGGGCAGCTCGAGAAGAGGCAGCGAGCGAACCGCCGACCTCACCGTCTGCATCTCCTGAAGCTCGGCTGCGCAGCGCCCACACCCGTCGAGATGGGCGAGCAGCTGCACGATCTCGGGACGCGACAGCTCGCCGTCGAGATAGGCACTGATCAGCTCACCGGGGTGGTTCATGTCAACGACTCCCGCAAGAGCTTTCGCCCGCGGTGGATCCGGCTTCGCACCGTGCCCACCGGCACCGCGACCGCCCGGGCGATCTCCTCGTAGGAGAGGCCGACGATGTCACAGAGCACGACCGCCTCGCGGAACTCGAAGGGAAGCTCGAGAAGGGCTTTCTGAACGTCGTCCCCGATCGAGATCCGCGAGTACTCGACGTCGGCCGCCGGAGAGCTGGCGAGATCCCAGCGATCGACCTCATCGGGGAGGGGGGCAGTGGGACGTCGATTGCGACGGCGAACGTCGTCGAGAAATGCGTTCCGGGTGATTCGCCACAGCCAGCCTTCGAAGCTGCCCGGTTGATACGAGGCGAGACCCCTTCGCACCCGGAGGAGGACCTCCTGGACCAGGTCGGCGGCATCGTCGGAGTTGCCGGTGAGCCGGTAGGCGAAGTTGTAGATCTTCCGTCCATAAACACGAGCAACCTCTTCCCAGGTGAGTGGGACGGACTCCGTCACGGAGGCCTACCTCAACAACGCCACGACCGCGGGTTCGGTTCCAGCGTGCCTAGTCGGGGTTTTTCGTGTCTGCGACGGTGTTATCCGGAGCCGGCGGGTCCGCAGACTGGGCCTCGGCGGCCCGGGCCGCGGCATCCTCCTCGGACCCCTCCGCGATCCCCTTGCGGAACTCCTTGGCGGAGGCGCCCAGGGATCGGGCGAGATCGGGCAGCTTCCTCGCTCCGAACACGAGGAGCACTATGAGCAGGACTATCAGCAGCTCGTTTGCTCTCAATCCACCGAACAAATGGCCCTCCTTCTCCGGGTCATCTTACCCGCGCCCCATCTGAACCGGGCGGGCCTAGCCGAGGGCCATCGAATCGATGAAGGCCTGGGCTCTCTCCCGGGTGACGAAACGGATGCGGCGGTCCTTCGACTCGATGTCGTGGGTCATGAACGGGCCGTACTTGTCGCTGATCAGCATTCCCCGGTCCGCTCCAGAGGTGGAGAACTCGGCGACGAACTTTCGCACCACCGCCTCGCTCAGCTCGGGGTGCTGGCCCGCTCCGTAGATATCGGTCCGGATAAACGTCTGCACGCCGCCCTTGGTCGCCATGTAGACATCGGGCTCGCCCTGGGAGACGACGTGATAACCGAAAAGCTCTAGCAGGGCCAGGATGAACTCGGGACCGCTCAACACATCTGGGTCGACCCCGCGCGCCCTCAAACCGCGATCGAGCCCGAGCGGTACCTTCAGCTCGTCCCGGAGCGGACCGAGCTCGTCGGCCGGCACCTGCACTGCGGTGCCGTAGCTGACCGAGTGGTCGACCTCGAATTGAGACGCAAAGGGGTCCTTTGCGATGTGGGTCAGGTTGAAGACGTCGCTCTCGATGGGGGGCGGCAGCTCACCGGGTGATGGCAGCCGGGTCCGGCCCACCTCGCGCACAACGTCCCGACCGCCGAACACTACGATCTCGGTGACGTCGGTGATCGGCAACGAGTGCCGTTT
>DASUSU010000355.1:0-14426 GCA_036374915.1 Acidimicrobiia bacterium
ACGACCTGCTCGGCGTCGCCCCGCAGCTGGAACCGCTTTGGGGCGGGTCGTGGCTGATCGGTGACAGCACCCATGTCGGACTTACCGACGTAGGCGCCGTCGATTGGGAGGCGGCGTGCGCCCGGATCGGCGACGCAGACCTGGTGGTGCACGAGGTGCCCTTCCCGTTGTCGGACCTGGCGGTGTGGGCCGAGACCGTCGCCGATCGGATCGCGAGGAGCGGCGACCCGGAGTCGGCTTCCCGGGAGTTGGTGGTGGACGCCGGGCAGTACGTCATCGAGATCCGGGCCGAGACCGTCGAGGAGGCTGCCCTTCTCGCCGAAGGAGTCCCCCTCGAGGCCTGGACCTACGGCGGGCCGCCCCCGTCCGGAAGCTCCTAGAAGCCCGTAGACTGTCTCGGTGAAGCGTTTCTCCCCCCTGATCATCCTCGGCGCGATTGCCGCTCTCCTCATGCTCCGTCGGCGTGACACCGAGGTCGTCGTCCCCGACTCCGCCTGGAACCCAGTCGACCCGTCGTGAGGGTGGGGGTCCTCGTCAGCGGGGACACCTCGGTGCGGGCCGCCCACTCGCTCAGTGCCCACGAGACGGTCGACGACGTCGTGGTGGTGGGCCCCGCCCGTAGCCGGACCTTCCGGGTCGTCCCCGACGCCGCCGAATGCGACTTGCTGGTGGGGGTCGGCGCCGACGCTCCCGCCCGAGCGCGTGGTCTTGGGGTCCCCCTGGTCTGGGACGGGGACAACCCGGAGCAAGGAGTCGCGGTGTGGGGCGCCTCCCCGGTCGGTCTCGCCCTGGCCCTGGCCGCCCGTGAGCCCGACCCCCGGATCGTCGCCGTCGCCCATCCCGACCTCGATGAGGGGTCCGAGCACCAGGTCAGGTTCCCCGATCCGATCGGGTCGGCCAAGGTGGCCGACGCCACGTTCGGGGGAAGACATGTGGCCCTGGCCAAGTCGCCCGACCGATTCGCCGCGTGTCTCGCCGTGGGTGCCGAGCGGCGGGTCGCCCTCGTCGACGACGGGGCGTTCATGTCGGGCATCGCCCTCGCTGCCGGGGTTGACCTCGTCGCAGACTCGCCGCTGGCGGTGTGGGAAGACGCTCTGGTCTATCTGCAGACGGCGGCGGCGATGGGTCTGGTGATGGCGGAGGACCGGTAACCGCTCGAACCGAATGCAACCCGTCACGCATACGTGACGCCCTGCATTAGGAAGGCGGTATCAGGATGTCCTGACCCGGGGGCTTTCCTCGGTGGGGATGTCGGCGTGGTCCGGAGGGGGTGTGATCGCGCCGTTGGCGGGGCGGTAGTCGTTGGGGGGATGGAGGACCTGGGCCGGCATCGGCGCCACCACCGGGTTCAGGGTCTCTTCGAGCACCACCACCTCCAACCCGCCGACCACGTCGGAGACCAGGTTGTAGACGATCGCCCCGGCGACAGTCGCCCCGGTCATGGTGACCCACCACACCACCGAGCCGAAGATCATCACCCGGAAGAACTGCTCCACATTGGCGAACGGCTGCGCCCCCTCGTCGAGGAGGGTGATCTCGACCATGAAGTCGGTGAGGCTCTGCGGTATGCCGGCTCGGTCCAGCACCGACCAGAAGATCACGCCGCCGAGGACCAGGGCCAGGGCGAGAACCGCCCACACCAGAGCGGACACCTTCAATGCGGTCCAAGGGTCGATCTTGCGGATGATGCGTCTGACGCGGCGGACGGTTGCCATAGGGGCTCCTGGGGATTACCGGGGCAGTCTAAAAGATGCCAGCACTAGTCGAACGACAAGACCGGCTCAGAGGGTTCCCGCGTCGTCGACCACGTCGTGGACGATGGCAAGGGCAGACAGCTCGTTGCCCTCTCCGACATCGATAACCCTGACCCCGGTCGAGTCACGCTTCTGCCGGCTGATCTTGGCCACCGGGGTCCTGATCCCGATCCCCTTCGACGAGATCAGGAAGACGTCGTCGTCCTTGGAGACGGCCTTGGCCCCGACCAGGGGGCCCCGGACCCGGGTGATCTTGAATGCCTTCACCCCGATCCCGCCCCGGGTCTGACGACGGAACTCGGAGATGGCGGTCCGCTTCCCGTAGCCCCCCGAGGTGAGCAACAGGACCTCGTCCCCTTCCACGTTGGACACCGCGGCGACCACGTCGTCGCCGTCGCGGAGCTTGATCCCGCGCACCCCCTGGGTGCCCCGGCCCATCGCCCGCAGGTCGGACTCCTTGAACCTGATCCCCATCCCCTCCTTGGTGAAGATGAGCATGTCATTGGCGCCGTTGGTGGGCCGGACCGACACCAGCTCGTCGTTGTCGATCAGTTTGATCGCCACCAGGGTCTGGTTCCGGGAGTCGTATTCCTTGAACTCGGTCTTCTTGGCCACGCCCCGCTTGGTCACCATCACCAGGTAGCGCCCGGTCTCGTAGTCGCGGGTGTCGATGATCGCCTGCACTCTCTCCTCGGGCTCCAAGGGCAGCACCGACTGGGTGAGCACACCCTTGGCGGTGCGGGATTGGCGGGGGATGGCATGGGCCTTGACCCGGTGGACCAGGCCCTTGTTGGTGAAGAAGAGGAGATAGGCGTGTGCCGTGGTGTGGACCAGATGCTGGATCACATCCTCTTCCTGCACCTCGGCCGCCTTCACCCCGCGCCCGCCTCTGCCCTGGGTCTTGTAGGTCGAGGCCGGGACCGACTTGATGTACCCGGTCTCGGTCACGGTGACGATCAGCTCGTCGTCGGCGATCAGGTCCTCGAGCGACATGTCGCCCTCGTCGGGGATGATCCGGCTGCGACGTGGCTCGCCGTACTTCTCCTTGATCTCGGTGAGCTCGTCGCGGATGATCGCCCAACGGCGCTTGGGGTCGGCCAGGATGGCCTCCAACTCTGCGATCAGCGTCTGCAACTCGGCAAGCTCGGAGCGCAGCTTGTCCACCTCCAGAGCGGTGAGACGACGCAGCGGCATGTCGAGGATGGCGTTGGCCTGGACCTCGCTCAGCTCGAACCGCTCGATCAGGTTCCCCCGGGCCGCATTGGTGTCGGCCGAGCCGCGGATGATCTTGATCACCTCGTCGATGTTGTCGACGGCGACGATGAGGCCTTCGAGGATGTGGGCGCGGGCCTGGGCCTCGTCGAGACGGAACCGGGTCCGACGCTCGACCACCTCCATCTGGTGGTCGAGGTAGTAGCCGACCAGCTGGGAGAGGTCGAGGGTCCTCGGCACCCCGTCGACCAGCGCCACCACGTTGTAGCCGAACGACTCCTGCAGCGGGGTGTTCTTGTACAGCTGGTTGAGCACGACCTGGGGGACGGCGTTGTTCTTCAGCTCGATGACGAGACGGGTGCCGGCCCGGTCGGAGGACTCGTTGCGCACCTCGGCGATGCCCTCCAGCCGACGGGAGTCGACCAGCTCCTTGATCTTGGCGATGATCCGCTCCATCGACACCTGATAGGGGATCTCGGTGGCGATGATCGCGGTGCGGCCCTTCCTGATCTCCTGGACGTCACAGACGCCCCGGATCTTGACCGAGCCACGCCCGGTGCGGAGGGCGTCACGGATCCCGGAGGTTCCGACCAGGTAGCCGCCGGTGGGGAAGTCGGGCCCCTTGACGAACCCCATGAGCTCGTCGACGGTGGCGTCGGGGTTGTCGATGACGTGGACACAGGCGTCGATCACCTCGTTGAGGTTGTGCGGAGGGATGTTGGTCGCCATCCCCACCGCGATCCCCTGTGACCCGTTGACCAGGAGGTTGGGAAAACGGGAGGGCAGCACCGCGGGCTGCTGCATCTCGCCCGAGTAGTTGTCGACGAAGTCGACCGTGTCCTCGCGGATCCCGTCGAGGAGGTGGGTGGAGAGCTTGGTGAGCCGGCACTCGGTGTAACGGGCCGCCCCGGGCGGGTCGTCGATGGTGCCGAAGTTGCCCTGGGGGTCGATGAGCAGATGCCGCATCGAGAAGTCCTGTCCCATCCGGACCAGGGCGTCGTAGATCGCCTGGTCGCCGTGGGGGTGGTAGTTGGCCATGACGTCGCCGACCACCTTGGAGCACTTGCGGTGGGCGGTGCCCGGCCCGATGTTGTTCTCGAACATGGAGTAGATGATCCGGCGCTGCACCGGCTTGAGACCGTCGCGCACGTCGGGCAGGGCCCGGGAGACGATGACCGACATCGAGTAGTCGATGAAGCTCTGCTCCATCTCGGTGGTTATCTCGATGTCGGAGGCGGGGATGTTCTGGTCGATGGTGTCTTCGCTCATGGGATCAGATGTCGAGGAATCGCACGTCGTCTGCGTTCTGCTGGATGAACAGCTTTCTCGAGGGGACGTCGTCGCCCATCAGGGTCTCGAACACGTCTTCGGCCCTCAGGGCGTCCTCCATGGTGACCTGGAGCAGGGTCCGGGTCTCCGGGTTCATGGTGGTCTCCCACAACTCGGAGGGGTTCATCTCGCCGAGACCCTTGAACCGGGTCGGCTTCACCTTGGGGTGGTCCTTCTTGAACTCGGTCAGGGCGTGGTCGTCGTGCAGGTAGTGGACGCTGGACCCGACCTTGACCCGGTACAGCGGGGGCTGGGCGATGTAGACGTAGCCATGGTCGATGAGCCCGCGCATGTGACGGAACAGCAGCGTGAGGAGAAGGATGCGGATGTGAGAGCCGTCCACGTCGGCGTCGGTGAGGATGACCACCTTGTGATAGCGGGCCTTGGTGGCGTCGAACTCGTCGCCGATCCCGGTCCCCATGGCGGTGATGATGTCCTGCACCTCGAGGTTCTGCAGCGCCTTGGCCAGCCTGGCCTTCTCCACGTTGAGGATCTTGCCCCTGATCGGGAGGATGGCCTGGGTGGCCGAGTCACGGGCCGATTTGGCCGGGCCGGCCGCCGACTTTCCCTCCACGATGAACAGCTCGGACTCTCCCGGGTCGCGGCTCGAGCAGTCGGCCAGCTTGTCGGGAAGACCACCCGACTCCAGACCCGACTTGCGGCGGGTCAGCTCGCGCGCCTTGCGCGCCGCCTCCCTCGCCTTGGCCGCGCTGATGCACTTGTCGACGATCCGCCGCGCCTCGGTCGAGTAACGCTCCAGCCATTCGGGGAGCCGGCGGTTCAGCGCCTTCTCCACATAGGAGCGGATCTCGGTGTTGCCCAGCTTGGTCTTGGTCTGACCTTCGAACTGGGGATCCTTGACCCGGACCGACACGATCGCGGTGAGACCCTCCCGGATGTCCTCGCCGGTCAGGTTGGGGTCCTTCTCCTTGAGCAGGCCCTTGGCCCGGGCGAAATCGTTGACCGCCTTGGTCAGGGCCTTGCGAAAGCCCTCCTCATGGGTCCCGCCCTCATGGGTGTTGATGTTGTTGGCGAAGGTGAGCACCGACTCGGTGTAGGTGGTGGTCCACTGCATCGCCACTTCGAGCTCGGCGTCGTCGTTGACATCGACGAGGTCGATGATGTGGGCGTGGAGCGGATCTCGTTTCGAGTTGAGGTGCTTGACGAAGTCGACCAGGCCTCCCTTGTAGTGGAAGACCTCGGTCCGCTCCTCCTCGCCCCGCTGGTCGGTGAGGGTGATCTGGAGGCCGCGGTTGAGGAAGGCGGTTTCCCGGAGCCGGGAGGCGACGGTCTCGTAGTCGAATTCGAGGCCCTCGACGAAGGTGGTCGGGCTGGGCCAGAACCTGATCGTGGTCCCGCTCCGCTTCACCTCCTTGATCCGTTTCGGGTCTTTGGTCTTGGGGACGCCGTCGACGAACTCCTGGGCATAGAGCACGCCGTCGCGACGCACTTCGGCCTCGAGACGGGAGGCGAGGGCGTTGACCACGGAGAGACCGACCCCGTGCAGACCGCCGGACACGGTGTAGGCGCCCTGCTCGAACTTGCCCCCGGCGTGCAAGGTGGTGAGCACCGTTGTCAGCGCCGACCTCTTCGTCTTCTCCATCTTCTCGATGGGGATGCCCCGTCCGTCGTCGACGACTTCGACCCCGCCGTCGGCGCGGAGGGTGACCCCGATCTTGGTGCAGTAGCCGGCCATCGCCTCGTCCACCGAGTTGTCGACCACCTCCCAGACGAGGTGATGCAGGCCCCTGGCCCCGGTGGATCCGATGTACATGCCGGGGCGTCGCTTGACCGCCTCGAGACCCTCGAGGACGGTGATGTCTTTAGCCTGATAACTGTCGCGAGTGGCCGTCACGACCCTCCTTGTGGACCTGTGGGGTGAGCCTGCTGGTGGACCTGGGTCAGGTTCTGGAGACCAGGTCGCAGACGAGTTTCACGAATGTCATTTTACTGGAACTAGCTGCTCAAAACGAATCATTCAAGGGGTCCGTGCTCAGCGGGAGGAGGGAGCCCGGACTTCTATCTGCTCGATCACGCCCTCTCCGATGACTCGGCTCAGCGAGGCGATCAGATCGAGGCTCCCGTATCTCAAGAACGCCACCATCGAGGGAGCGGTGGCCTCGACCACCAGGGTCTTGCCCTGTATGAACAGGGGCCGGGAGCGGCCCGACCACGGGCTTCCGGCCAGCTCGTCCCAGCCTCCGGAGAGACGGGACATGACGATCGGGTCGGATAACCCCAATTTGCGGAACATCTCCTCGAGCGAGGTCCGGAACGGGGTCAGATCGCCGTCGCTCATCGCTGCACCCCCTCCCCCACCCGCCACACCGAGCCCTCGACCGGCACGTCCTCGGGCCGGGCCGATGTGATCAGGGTCTGGGTCCCCGGGGGCAGGGCCTTGGCCAGAGCCCGGGCCCGGTCGGGATCGAGCTCGGAGAACACGTCGTCGAGGAGGAGGACCGGTGACTCGCCCATCATGTCGGCCACGGCCCGATGGGCGGCGAGCTTGACCGCCAGCGCCATCGTCCTCTGCTCGCCCTGGCTCCCGTGGCTGCGCGCATCGGACCGGTCGATTCGAAACACCGGCTCGTCGCGGTGGGGCCCGACCGAGGTCAGCCTCCGCTCGTAGTCGGCGCGTCGTGATCCCTCCAGCGCAGCGAGGAGCGCCGAGGTGAACTCCGGGGCGGTCTGCTCCTCCATCGGCGGGACCCGCCACGACGGGACGTAGCCGATCGTCGCCTTCTCCTCGCTGCGTGCGATCTCCCCGTACGCCACCTCGAGCAGCGGGGACAGCAACTCCATGACCCTGACCCGTCTCGCCATCACCCGCCCCCCCGACTGGGCGAAGCGGGCGTCCCATACTGCGAGCGTGGCGTCGTCGCGGGCCCCGGCCTTGAGGAAGGCGTTGCGCTGTCGGAGGGCCCGGTCGAACTCGCTCTGGTCGAGATAGGCGGCCGGCCACAGTTGGACCGCAACCAGGTCGAGGAGGTCGCGACGCAGGACCGGTCCCCGTTTCACCAGGTCGAGATCCTCGGGAAGGAAGGCAATCACCCTGAGCACGCCGAGCAGGTCAGCGGTCCGCTGCAGCCGGGTCTTGTCCACCTGGGTGCGGCGGGGGCCGGAGCGTGGGATCTCCACTTCGATCAGCCGTTCGCGGTCACCGCTCGACACCCCTGCCCTGATCACAGAGGTCTCGGCGTCGTCGGAGATGAGGGCAGAGTCGGGCACCGACCGGAACGAGCGCAATGACGATAGGTAGGCGATCGCCTCGAGGAGATTGGTCTTCCCGGCGCCGTTGGGGCCGAGAAGGAGGTTCACCCCCGGGTCAGGCCTCCACTCGAGATCCTGGTAGGAGCGAAAGTCGATGAGCGAGACCCAATCGACCTTCATTCAGACCCGGACGGGCATGAGCAGGTAGAGGAAATCGTCGTCCTCGCCGCTGTCGATCACGCTCGGCTTGAACGCGTCGATGACCCGGATCCGGATCGAGTCGCCGGGGATGGCGTTGACCCCGTCCTGGAGGTATCTCGGGTTGAATGCGATCGACACTTCCTCTTCGGGCCCGGTGTACACCCCGGCGAGATGCTCGGTCTCGCCACCCACGTCCTGGCGGGTGACCGCAACCTCGACGCCTCCCTCGATCAGCTTGAGCCGGACCGGGATGTGGTCCTCGGCGACCAGCGTGACCCGGCCCAACGCGTCGAGCAGAGTCTCCTTGCCGAGGATCACCTGGCTCGGGTAACTCTCCGGGAGCAGGGATTGGTACTTGGGGAAGTTGCCGTCGATGAGCCGGAGCCGGAGCATTCCCTTGTCCGAGGTGAACACCGCCTCGCGATCCCGGAGCTGAGCGGTCACCTTGGTGGAGCCGATCGCCCGGGGGAGCTCCCTGAGCCCCCGTGCCGGGACCAGACCGGTCCCCTCGAGGCCCACTCCCCTCAACTCCCTCTTGGCCAACCGATAAGAGTCGGTCGCCACCATGCGCAACCCCGCGTCCGAGCTCTCGAACAGGACCCCGGTGAGGATGGGGCGGGCCCCGTCACCCGAGGCGGCGATGGTCACCTGTCCAATCGCCTCGGCGAGCTCCTCGCCGTCGACCTCGACTCCGTCGCTCACCACGTCGTCTTGCACCGGGAAGTCGTCCACCGTGAGCGGACGCAGGGTGAACCTGGGACCGTTGCCCTGAATCTCGATGTCGGTGTCACTGACCCCGATGGTCACCGCCCCCGATGGCATCTTTCTCACCGCCTCGGAGAGGAGCCGGCCCGGGATCACCGCCCGTCCCTCCTCGATGACCTCCACCTCGGCCGCGGTGCGCACCGTCACGTCGAGGTCGGTGCCGGTCACCCGGAGCGTCGTCCCCGACACCTCGCAGAGCAGCCCCTGGAGGACGGGCAGCGCAGTGCGGGTGCCCACCGCCCGATTGGCCCGGGCGAGAACGTCGGCAAGATCGTCTCGCTGCGCACGGATTCTCACAGCTGGCGGTCCCTTCTTCTGCTGTTGTCTTGTTTCATTTGAAGAGTATTAGTCGTAGTAGGGGGTTGTGGATTTGGGGATTAACCCGATTCTGGCAGGTTACGGCTTGGGTTTTGCCTGTGGACGTCGATGGGGACGGTCTGTGTGGATCCGGGCCTCGCCCGGGGATAACTCAGGCCCTTGTGGATAACACCCCACCTTTCCTCAGGTCCTGTGTGAGTTGTGTGACCCGGTCGAAGACGGCACGGTCGGAGCGGAGTATCCGCTTGACCTTCTCCACCGAGTGGAGCACGGTGGTGTGGTCACGTCTGAAGTGCTCGCCGATCTTGGGCAGGGAGAGGTCGGTCAACTCCCGGCACAGGTACATCGAGATCTGGCGGCACAGGACCAGAGGTTGGCGGCGGCTGGGGCTGAGCACGTCGTCGACTGTGAATCCGTAGGCGGAGGCGGTGACCCTGATGATGGTGTCGGGCCCGAGCGGGACGAGATCGTCGCTGGTGACGATGTCGCGTAGCACCCGTTCTGCCGTCTCCAGGTCGATATCCCGGCGGTTCAACGCCGACCAGGCGGTGACCCGGGTCAACGCCCCTTCCAGCTCGCGGATGTTGTCCGAGACCAGGCCGGCGATGTGCTCGAGGACCTCGAGTGGCACCGGTCGGGGGGCGAACTCGGCGTTGCGCCGCAGGATGGCGAGCCGGGTCTCCACGTCGGGGGGCTGGATGTCGGTGAGCAGACCCCATTCGAAGCGGCTGCGGAGCCTGTCCTCCAGAGAGGACAGGTTGCGGGGGTGGCGGTCCGAGCTGATGACCATCTGCTTACCGGACTCGTAGAGCGAGTTGAAGGTGTGAAAGAACTCCTCGAGGATCTGCTCCTTGCCCTCGAAGAACTGGACGTCATCGAGGAGCAGGATGTCGACACCGCGGTACCGGTGCTTGAAGTCGTCAGGTCGCTTCCGTCTGATCGAGTCGATGAAGTCGTTGAGGAAGTTCTCCGAGGAGACATAGCGAACCACCAGGTTGGGGTACATCTCCAGGGCCTGGTGGCCGACCGCGTTGAGGAGATGGGTCTTGCCCAGGCCGGCCCCGCCGTAGATGAAGAGCGGGTTGTAGTGGGCCCCGGGCTGCTCGGCCACGGCCATGGCCGCCGCCCAGGCGAAACGGTTGGACTGGCCAACCACGAAGCTCTCGAACCGGTACCGGGAGATGAGGTTCGTCGCCGGCGAGCCGCCGTCACCTCCGGGGAGTGGTCCCGGGTCGTGCTCGGGTCGCTCTTCGAGAGGCAGGGTCTGCTCCACGATCGGCTCCGGCTCTATGACCTTGTAGTGGGGTCGGACGTCGTGGCCGAAGACGTCGCGGAAAGCACTCTCGATCAGGTCGCCGTGCTTGTCCCGGACCCAGCGGAGATGGAACTCGCTAGGTGCGACCAGGGTGGGGGCGTCTCCGACGAATTCGGGCTCGAGACGGGAAAGCCAGGTGTCCCAATTCCCCTTCGATACTTCGGCTCTCAACACGTCCTGAAACTGGCCCCAGCCATCCGGGGCCCCATGTTCTTGTACCAAGACCACTCCTCCTGCCGGACAGGTTGTCCACAGAACCATCCACATCTGTGGAAAGCGCTGTGAACATCCACCGGGGCAATACTTCTTCTCGACATCGGGGAGCGGTCCAGCCGTCCGGGGACGACTGAGGAAGTCGATCGCGTTCCCAAGGTCAAGGCAGGCGAGTATCGACACCCGATCGCGGCCCCGTCAAGAGCGCGAGAATCGACGGTGTGGAAGAGTGGTGCCACTTCTTTCCACAAGAAAAACCCAGGTCCGTAGGGGTTTTTCCAGGGTCTTCCACGGGGCGGAGAGGATGGAATCCGTCTCTGAGCCCGTTCCTTTCTTTTCGCGAGCTATTCCGTTTCTTCGCGCTGTGGCGACGTCGGCGCCTCCGGCTGCGACGTCGACCGAGGCCCCGGTTACTTTGACATAGCTCGCCGGGGATTCGTAGGCTGTCCCGACTCACCTTCTACCCCTTTTTTCATCATGAAGCGGACTTATCAACCCAAGGTTCGAAGACGCAAGCGTCGTCACGGCTTCCGTCATCGCATGCAGACCCGCGCCGGCCGTGGCATCCTCAAGTCGCGTCGTCTCAAGGGTCGGAAGCGTCTCGCTGCCTGACTTCGAATCCCTTCGCTCCCCTCGTGACTTTCGAAGGGTGTTGAAGGACGGGACAAGACGCCGCTCCGGGGGCGTCGTGATGGTGAGATGCTCCGGCCAACCGGGGGTGTCACGAGTCGGGCTCGTGGTCTCGAAGAGCACCGGCGATGCGGTCACCCGGAACCGGATCAAACGCCGTCTTCGACACTCGCTTCGGGCGGTGCAACTGAAACCAGGGACGGACTACGTGATCATCGGAAACAACCAGGTGGCAGAGGCCCCTCAACCCCAGCTGATCGGGTGGCTGGAGCGCGTCCTCGAGGAGAGCGATGGCTGAGCGTCTTCGCCCCCGCGCCCTGGTGGTCGGGCTGATCCGCATTTACCAGAAATTGGTAAGTCCCAACCTGGGAGCCAATTGCCGTTATCAGCCCACCTGCTCTCAATACACCCTCGAGGCGGTCGACCGTTTCGGGGTGGCAAGGGGTGGCTGGCTCGGGGCTAAGCGAATCGGAAGATGTCATCCCCTGCGCCCCGGCGGATACGACCCGGTGCCGAAGAGTTGGAGAGCACACTGATGGGAAACATCTTCAGGGCCTTGGTTGAGGGACTGGGATCGGTCCTCGGGTTCTTCTACGACCTGCTCGACTTCATGAGCGAGGGCGTCGCCCTTGGCTTCTCCATCATCCTGCTCACCATCTTCATCAATCTCCTCGTCTTCCCCCTCACCCTGAAGCAGACCCGGGCGACCAGGGCGTTCACCGAGATCCAGCCCGAGATCAAGCGGCTTCAGAAGGAGTACAAGGACGATCCCCAGGAGATGCAGAAACGGCTGATGGAGCTGCAGAAATCGGCCGGCGCCACCCCGGGCGGTTGTCTTCTCCCCTTGCTGGTGCAGATGCCGATCTGGTTCGCCCTGTTTCGTCTCCTCCAGACACCCTTGGACTATCTCAACCCGGAGGGCGCCCTCGGTGTCGCCCTCCAGGACGGGACCGCGGAGACCTTCCTCGGCATGGATCTCTCGGTCACCCCGGCGGTGGCGATCGGCAGTGGGATCCTGGTCGCCCTTCCCTATCTGATCATGATCCTGCTGATGGTGGCCACCCAATACGTCCAGCAGTGGCATTCCACCTATGGCCAGGAGCGCCCCGCCGGTCAGCCCGGAGCGGGGGCGCAACAGGCGATCACCAAGATCATGCCCCTGTTCATCGGCTTCATCTCGTGGAACTTCCCGGCCGGGCTCATCCTGTACTGGGCCACCGGAAACCTGTTCCGTCTCGGGCAACAGGCCCTGATTTTCAAGATCGACGGACGCCCCACCCCGATGGGCAAGACCCCCGAGGAGCCAAAACCAGTCGAGGACTCCGACATCGGTGAGGTCAAGAAACCCCAACAGGGCGCCGCGAACAAGCGCCGTCGGCGCAGGAGGAGGTGACGTGAGCTACGTCGAGATCGAGGTACGGGCCAGAACGGTCGACCTCGCGGTCGAGGCCGCCATGCAAGAACTCGGTGTGGAAGACCGGGAGCAACTGTCGGTCGAGGTGATCCAGGAGCCGGAGAAGGGTTTTCTCGGATTCGGCGGTCAGGACGCAGTGGTCAGGGTGAAACGTCGCAAGAGTCGGCGGCGTCGCAATGAGCGGAAGAGAGAGCCCAGGGCTCAGAGCCAGGACCGGGTTGCCAAGCAGAAGACAGCGGTTCCGGCTAGAAATGGTGACAGCAAGCAACGGGGACAGCGAAACCAGACGCAAAGCAAGGGTCGGCACATGAGTGAGCAGGGAGAAAAGCGAGAGCCCAAGATCGACGATCGTCCTGAGATGTCGATAGAGGAGCAGGCGCGGATCGCCGCCGAGTTCCTGGAAGGCCTGGTCGGTGCGTTCGGCTTGGAGGGCACGGTGACCACCAAGATCGAGGACGATGTCATCGTCGCCGACGTCGATGGGGAGCAAACCGAGGCATTGGTCGGGGTGCGAGGGTCGGTGCGATCTGCCATTCACGAGTTGACCCGGACCGTGATGCAGCGATATGCCCACGACACCGCCCGGCTTCGTCTCGATATCGCCGGTTACGCAGAGCGACGTCGTCAGGCATTGACCATATATGCCGAGCGTCTCATCGATCAGTTGCTCGAGGAGGGTGGCGAGATCATGTTGGAGCCGATGAGCCCGGCCGATCGCAAGGTGATCCACGACGCTGCCGCCGCCCGGGAAGGGGTCAGCTCCTATTCGGAGGGCGAATCGCCTCGTCGCTACGTGGTCTTGACCGCGGCCGCCCCCGCCGTCTCATCCGCCGACGATGAGGATGAGACGGAAGACACGGTCTCGCAGTCGTTCTCCGAAGAGGAGTGAAGTGTGGGCTGATCAGCCTCGCACATCGATCGCAATCATCCCCGGGGTTTGCCCCGGGGTGATTTGTTCCACGTGAAACCCTCGCATCGGCTCTGGTTGCGTTGCGCCCGTTGGTCCGGTTGCGATCCCTCCCCGGAACAGTTGGCCCGATTGGACCGATACCGGGATTGGCTGCTCACCGAGGCGATGGTCGCCGGTGGGTTGGGGCCCAACGAGGGGAGTCGAATCGACAGCAGACACATCGCTGATTCTCTTCTGTTCGCTCGGGGTTTCGAGCAGAAGCCGGGACGGATCCTCGACGTCGGTTCCGGAGTCGGTCTCCCCGGGATCCCGCTCAGCATCGTGATGCCCGAGACCGAGTTCGTGCTACTCGACCGCTCCGCGGGCCGGGTCGAACTGATGAGACGAGTCTCCCGAATCCTGGATTTGCCCAATGTCGAGGTGAGGGAGGGGGACATCGCGGGATGGACCGAGCAGGTCGACGGCATCGTCTCCCGGGGCAGTCTCTCCCCGGGTCGGGCCGCACTGGTCTTTCCCCGTCTTCTCGCTCCCGGAGGAATGGCGGTCGTCGGTGGCTCCTGGGCATCGCCACCCGATCTGACCGGGTTCGATCTGCTCGAGGTGCCGGCCACGGTCCTTGACCAAACAGTCTGGCTTCTTATCATGCCCCACCAGTGAGCAAGAAGCGTCCTCTCGTGGTCGCCCTGGCCAATCAGAAGGGTGGGGTGGGCAAGTCGACCACCGCGATCAATCTCGCCGCCGCCCTCGCCTTTCAGGGTCAACGCACCCTTCTCGTCGATCTCGATCCACAGGGCAATGCCACCAGTGGTCTCGGCATCGATCGGTCGACGATCAGCACCTCGATCTATGACGTGTTGCTCAAAGAGGCCGAGATCGACGACGCCCTCGAGCCCACCTCGGTTCGTGATCTGTTCGCCATCCCGGCCACGATCGATCTGGCCGGAGCCGAGATCGAGCTGGTTTCCTTGTTTTCACGTGAAACCCGTCTTCGCACCGCACTCTCCGAGATCGACCAGAAGTTCGACGTGATCCTGGTCGATTGCCCACCGTCGCTCGGTCTGCTCACGGTCAATGCCCTCACCGCCGCAGACGAAGTGCTGATCCCGATCCAATGTGAGTACTACGCATTGGAAGGTCTCAGCCAACTGCTGAGAA
>DASUSU010000356.1:0-7800 GCA_036374915.1 Acidimicrobiia bacterium
CGTCTCCCGGTCCAGGATCTGAGTCGCCTCGTTGTCGACCGACACATACTGGATCTGAGCCGCAGGTACCACGATTTCGACCACACCCTGATCGTCGAGCGAGACGTTCCGCACCGTGATCTGACTCATGTCGATCCCGGCACCGATCTTGGCCACCGCGAACAGCTGGAGGCTGTCGCCACGGGCCCAGTCGAGCCATCCCCGATCGGTCCCTTTGTCCACGATGGTGTACTGGACGGTCTCGATCGTGGTCAGGTTGGACAGATCGCGCAGCGAGCTGATCACCACCGGCCCGATCTCCTCGTAGGGCTCGGGCTCGAACACCGCGGCGATATCGGCGGGGGTGGGAACGGCGTCGGCGAGGTCGCGCAGGCTCGAGACCACCCAGATCCCGATGACGACGAACATGGCGACCACACCGAAGACGATGGCGATCGGGACCAGACGTCTCCTCCGACGCGGCTCCGGTTGCAGCTGTTCGATCGCCTCTCGCTCCAGCAATTGTGTTTCGCTCATCTTGGACGCGGCTCCTCTACTCGTTGAGACAACATGTGTCTGACGTCCCCGGCGCCGAAATAGTTTCCGCCGGTACCCTCACCGGCCGATGATCCGTCGAGTTCTGGTAGCCAATCGTGGGGAAATCGCCCGACGCATCTTCCGCACCTGCCGTCTGATGACGATAGAGACGGTGGCGGTCTACTCGGACCCCGACGCCGCCGAGCCGCATGTGGTCGAAGCGGATCATGCGGTAAACCTTCCCGGCTCGACGGCACTCGAAACCTATCTGGACATCGACGGGCTGCTCGCCGCGGCCAAACAGACCCGGGCCGACGCCATCCACCCCGGCTACGGCTTCCTGGCCGAGAACGCCGAGTTCGCCGGTCGGGTCCTGGCCGAGGGTCTGACCTGGATCGGGCCCTCACCGGAGTCGATCGAGGTCATGGGCTCGAAGCTGCGGTCCAAGGAGGTGGCCGAGTCGGCCGGAGTCCCGATCCTCCCCGCGGTCGACCTGACCGGTCTCACCGGGCAGCAGGTGACGGCGGCCGCGGACGGCATCGGCTGGCCGATCCTGGTCAAGGCCTCGGCCGGCGGTGGAGGCAAAGGGATGAGGATCGTCGACGACCCGGCCGACCTGGTCGAGGCGATCTTCGCAGCGCGTCGGGAGGCTGCTTCGGCGTTCGGGGACGACACCGTCTTCCTGGAGCGCTATCTCGCCGCGCCCCGTCATGTCGAGATCCAGGTGTTCGGCGACACCGGGGGGCGGGTCGTCTCGCTGTTCGAGCGGGATTGCTCGATCCAACGCCGCCACCAGAAGATCATCGAGGAGTCCCCATCGCCGGCGCTGGATCCCGGTCTGCGTCAGCGGATGGGCGAAGCGGCGGTCCGGGTGGCCGAGGCGGTGGGCTACGTGGGGGCGGGAACGGTGGAGTTCCTCTTCCAGGACGGAGGCTTCTACTTCCTCGAGATGAACACCCGACTCCAGGTGGAGCACCCGGTCACCGAGATGGTCACCGGCCTCGATCTGGTGCGACTCCAGATCGAGACAGCCAACGGTGCACTGCTCGGGGATGTGCCCGCCATCTCGGGTCACGCCATCGAGGCCCGGCTCTACGCCGAGGATCCACGCAACGACTTCCTCCCGGTCACCGGCAAGATCCTCCGCTTCGAGATCCCCAGCCCGCCCGGGATTCGGGTCGACTCGGGTGTGGAGACCGGCTCGACCGTCTCGGTGTTCTACGACCCGATGCTGGCCAAGGTGATCGCCCACGCCCCCAGCCGCGAGGAGGCGGCGGCAACCCTGGCCTCGGCGTTGCGGGCCGGCATCATCCACGGCCCGGTCACCAACCGCGATCTCCTGGTCCGGGTCCTGGAGCACCCCGATTTCGTGGCCGGGAACACCGACACCCACTTCCTCGATCGGAACGACCTGGCCGAATTGGCCCGCCCCCTGGCCGACGAGGAGGCGGAGCGCATCGCCGCGGTGGCCGCTGCCCTGGCCGACCGGCATCTGGAGCGGAGCCGGGCCAAGGTCCTCGCCACCATCCCTTCGGGGTGGCGGAACCAGCCCGGGCATGTCCAGGAGCGGGCCTATCGGGGCGAGCGCGGCAGTCACGTCGTGCGCTATGGGCCGGCTCCGGTCACCGTGGTCGAAGGGTTCGAGGGACTCGAGATCGGTGAGGCGACGTCGGACGAAGTCGGGCTGAGCTGGGCCGGTGTCGACCACCGTTTCACCATTGGGCGCTATGGCGAGATCCGTCATGTCGACTCGGACTCGGGCCCGGTCCGGCTCGTGACGGTGCCCCGCTTCCCGGTGGCGGAGGCCGCCGAGGCTCCCGGTTCGCTCCATGCGCCCATGCCGGGCAAGGTGATCAGGGTCGATGTGTCCGTCGGAGACGAGGTCAGGGCCGGTCAGGTGCTCCTGGTGCTGGAGGCGATGAAGATGGAGCACACCTTGCGCGCCCCCCACGACGGGACCGTGATCGAGGTCGATCCCGCACCGGGCGACCAGGTGGAGGCGGGGACGGTCCTGCTGGTGGTGGAGAGCTCGGAACCGATGTCAACTCAGGGTTGACAACCCGCAACCTGTCAACTTATAGTTGACGGATGGAACCACTCCCCCAGTTCGACGATCTCATCGAGCACATCGAAAGCGCCGACCCCGAAGCCAGCCCGGTGCAGCATCTGGTCGAGTCGGTCAGTCTGGCCGCACACCTAGGGGAATTGGCCGACCACCTGGTGGGGCACTTCGTCGACCAGGCACGAAGCGCCGGCGCCTCCTGGGCGGAGATCGGCGATGCCCTCGGTGTCACCAAACAGGCCGCCCAGAAGCGTTTCGTGCCCAGGGCACGGTCCGAGCATCACCTACTCGGGCGTGGCAGGGCAAAGTCGATGTTCGAGCGCTTCACCGATGAAGCCAGGTCGATGGTGGTGACCTCCGAGGAGCTCTGCCGTCAGGCGGGGCACCCGGAGGTTGGCACCGGTCACATCCTGCTCGCCCTGATCGACGACCCGAAGGGTCTCACCGCCCGGGTCCTCGCCGCCGAGGGGGTGTCACCCGACCAGGTGCGCGCATCGGTCGATGACGCCCTCGGCCCGGGGCAGGGAGAGACGACAGGGCACATCCCCTTCTCCAGCGACGCCAAGAAGGTCCTCGAGTTGTCTCTGCGCGAGGCGATACGGTCCCAGAGCGACCACATCGGTGAGCAACACATCCTCCTCGGCCTGCTCCGCGACGAGAAGTCCTTGGGGGCCACGACCTTGGCCGAGCTCGGGATCGACCGAAGGCACGTCGAGCGGGACCTGGCGAGCTGACCGCGCTCAGCGATCGAATCCGGCCAGGACCTCCAACACGAACTCGATGTCCGCCGCGGTGTGGTCGGCGTTGACCTGAAACCGGATCTCCTCGTCGCCCTTGGGCACCACCGGGTAGTTGAGACCCGTGGCGA
Source organism: Acidimicrobiia bacterium (assembly GCA_036374915.1). Classification (GTDB taxonomy): domain Bacteria; phylum Actinomycetota; class Acidimicrobiia; order Spongiisociales; family ZC4RG35; genus JARDZU01. The sequence goes on from DASUSU010000356.1 coordinate 3,447, forward strand.
GGACCCCGTTGTCGAAGAGATGACCGACCAGGGCGCTGGTGCGTTCGGTGTCCCTGATCATGAGCGGCACCACCGGGTGGGGGCCGGCAATGGTCTCGTAGCCGAGGTCGACCAGACCCGATTCGAACTTGCGGGTCATCTCGCCGAGGTGCCGGAGCTTCGCCCGCCCCTCGTCCGAGTCGACGACCGCGAGCGCGGCGATTGCCGCCGCCGCCTCCCCTGCCGTGACCGGGTTGGAGTAGATGTACATCGGCGCCTTCTCCCGGAGGAAGTCGACCAGGCTCGCACTCCCGGTCACGTAGCCGCCGTTGACCCCCAACGCCTTGCCCAGCGTCCCGATGAGGACGTCGACCGGACCGGAACCGGCTGCCTCCTCGGTGCCTCGCCCTGTCTCCCCCAAGGCGCCTACGCCGTGTGAGTCGTCGACCACGACCACGACGTTCTCCTCGAACCTGTCGTCACGAAGGCGAGCGATCTCCATCAGCTTGGACAGGTCGGCGAAGTCCCCCCGCATCGAGAACACGCCGTCGGTCACGACGATCACCCGCTTGGCATCCCCGGCACCAGCCAAGTGGTCGTCGAGGGCGGCGTAGTCGAGGTGGGGGTAGACCGCCCGTGCGGCCGGCCGGGCGAGGCGGAGCGCATTGATGATGCAGTTGTGGTTGAGCTCGTCGCTCAGAACCAGTGTCTCCGGGGTGATCAGCGAGACCAATGTGGATACAACTGCGGCATAGGCCGAGGAGAAGATCATCGAGGCGGGACGGTCGTGAAAGGCGGCGAGGGAGCTCTCCAGGTCGACATGGGGCTGGTAGGTGCCGGAGATGAAGCGGACCGCCCCCGGCCCTGCCCCGAACCTCTTGGTCGCCGACTCCTCGGCCGCGATCACCTCCGGGTGACCGGAGAGGCCCAGGTATCCGTTCGAGTTCATCCTGATGAAAGGTCGATCCGATCCTCCGAGCAGGTAACGGGGACCGGTGTCGCCCCGGGCCGGCTCGACACCGACGATGACCTGCTCCGCTCCCTTGGCCGCGCCCGACCGGCGCAGCGCCGCCACCTCGGCCGCCAGGGTGTCGTCGAGACGTTGGTGTGGCATATGGCCCGGGTTTAGCACACCCCTAGAGTGCCCGGCCATGACTCGACTCGGATTCATCGGCCTCGGGACCATGGGCCACGGCATGGCCGCCAACCTCCTGGCCGCAGGCAACCACCTCACCGTGTGGAATCGCAGCCCGGAGAAGGCGGTGGACCTGGTTTGCGACGTGGCGGTCAGCCCACGAGATCTTGGAGCGGTCAGTGACATCGTGTTCGTCTGCGTCTCCGACACGCCCGATGTGGACGAAGTCGTGTTCGGGCAAGACGGGGTCATTCACGGGATGTCCGAGGGCTCGGTCCTGGTCGACCACTCCACCATCGCCCCCGGCGCAACCAGGGAATTCGCGACCAGGGCATCCGAGGTCGGGGTCGTCTGGCTGGACGCACCGGTCTCCGGTGGCTCCGAGGGCGCGGAACGGGGAACCCTGGCGGTGATGGTGGGCGGCCCCTCCTCGGTCATGGAGCGGGTACGGCCGTTCATGGAGGCGTACTCGAAGACGATCACCCACGTCGGGGAGACGCCCGGGTCGGGTCAGACCGCCAAGGCGGTGAATCAGACCCTGGTCGTGCTCAATCAACTGGCCGCCTCCGAGGCCCTGCTCCTGGCCCAGGGTGCCGGTCTCGACTTGAACCAGACGCTGGCCGCGGTCGAGGGCGGTGCGGCCGGGTCGTGGATGCTGTCCAATCGGGGGCCACAGATGATCCGGCGCGACTGGCGCCCCGGCTTCACCATCGACCTCCAGCAGAAGGACCTGCGACTGGTCCTCGAGACCGCCGACGAGGTGGGCGTGCCCATGCCCGGCGTCGCCCTGGTCTTCCAGCTCTACCGGGCCCTCCAGGCCCAGGGCCTCGGCTCCGAAGGCAACCATGCGCTGGTCAAGGCCCTGGAGGAGCTGGCCGGGATCGAGCTGGGCGAGTGAACGTTATGCAGGACGTCACGTATCCGTGACGCCCTGCATTAGGAAAGCAGTTCTTCCTTGAGGCGGGCGACGTGGCCGGTGGCCTTGACGTTGCGGAAGGCCTTTTCCAGGGTGCCGTCGGGGCCGAGGACGAAGGTGGAGCGGATCAGCCCCTCCATCGTCTTGCCATAGAGGGTCTTCTCCCCCCAGGCGCCAAGCGAGGTGGCCAGCGTCTTGTCCTCGTCGGAGAGCAAGTCGAAGTTGAGCCCCTCCTTCTCCTTGAACTTGGCATTCTTCGCCGGAGGGTCGGGGCTGACCCCGACGATCTCGTAACCGGCCTCGCCGAACTCGCCGTAGCTGTCGCGGAAGTCGCACGACTCCTTGGTGCAACCCGGGGTCATCGCCGCCGGATAGAAGAACATGATCAACCTGCGACCGGCGAAGTCATCGGAGGTGACGGTGTCACCGTCCTGGTTGGGAAGACTGAACTCGACTCTCTGGGTCATGAATCCGAGGCTACCCGACCTCCGAGATCCCTAATCGACCTCCGACGCGGCCTTGGCCTCCGGAGACTTGAGGAAGGTCATCCCCCCGGCGAAGAACGACAGCGCCGCCGGCAGCCAGTAGGAGACGACCCTGTAGATCAACACCGGGGCCACGGTGGTCGCGGCCGGGAAGCCATAGGCGCTGAGGATGAACACCAGACCGGCCTCGGTGACTCCGAGACCCCCCGGAGTGCCGGGAAGGCCCCCGGCGAGCTGGGCGACACCGAAGGCGGCCATCACCTGGAAGGCGTTGACCTCGAGCCCGAACCCGGTCAGGACCAAACCGAGCGCGCCACCCTCGAGCACCAGCCGGCACCAGATGTAGGTCTGTGATTCCGGCCCGGGGAGATGGTCGATCACCGTCGAGTCGAGACGCTTCTTGAGTCGTCTCGGGAGAAACCTGGACAAGGAGCCGAGCTTGCCCGACCCGAACATGAGAAGCGCTCCGGCGAGGAGGACGAAAGGGGCGAGGACGGCGAGGCTGATCGAGAAGATCTGAGCCGAGTCGCGCGGTCTGGCCAGGAGGAGCCCGACCCCGGCCATCATGAGGAGGCCGGAGTAATTGAGCAGCACCGTGCGCACCGCCGCCCCGGTCGTACCCGGCTCCTCGTCACGCACCGTCCAGCCCATGGCAACCGGTGTGATCGCCCCGCCGGCAGGGATGAGACGGGCCACCCCGGCTCCGACCAGGGCAGCCTTGAACGATGAGAAAGCCCGGAGATGGCCGCCCGCCTGCTCGACCGACTCCTTGTAGAGGAGGCCGAAGAACCATGCCGCGGCGATCTGCGCCGCGGCGGCGAGAGCGACCAGGCCCCAGCCGAACGAGCTCATCGCGGGCAGCTCGAAGTTGTTGAGGATGAAGCCGAGGAATCCGATGTAGAGGATTGCCGCGATCGCGGCGATCCATGCCACCCGCTTCGGGCTCACGGAGTCAGCAGATCGTCCGCACTGTGGGGAAAGTCCTCCCCGCCCGGATCGGTGTCGAAGATGGCTCGCCGCATGGCGGGACGGACCCCGCGCGGGCTGTCGGGATTGCCCTGCATCCTTCGGCTCATGAGCACGATGGACAGGGCCAGGAACAGGATCGACTCGGTCGCCGGCCTGCCCAGACTGGCCGAGACGATGGGAAGTAGGCCCCAACCGAGGAACCCGGCGACTCCGCCTCCGAACCTCCAACCCGTCACGGACCATCCCGTGGTCCACACCAGCAGCACCGGATCGAGGGCGACGAGCATGCCGACCGAGGTGGCGAGACCTCGCCCGGAACGGCCTCGCATGAACAGCGACCAGTTGTGCCCGATCACCGCCATCAGCCCGACCATCCCGGCCGCTCCCCTGGTGAATCCCATGCTCTCGGCGAGCAGGACCGGGTACATGCCCTTCAAGCCGTCGAGGACACCGGCGACGAGACCCCAGGGCCAACCCGACACCCGGGTCAGGTTGCCGGCGCCGACGTTTCCGGTTCCGACCTCGCGGAGATCGACGCCCCGGACGCGTCCGACCACCTGGGCGAACGGAATCGAGCCCAGGACATAAGCCCCCACCAGCAGGAGAGGCCAGTACAAAACCCACGGTGAATCTGGCATCTGCCTGCAGCACGCTAGCCAGACCACGATCACTCCGGAAGCCCGCGCCGTCATGGCAGGGTGGGTCGAGAATGCCCTTCGAGGTCGTCGCCGCGCCCGGGGCGACCACCCCCGGTCCCAGTTCCGGCTCTTGGTTATCGTCCGGCCCATGAGTGCCCAGGGAGGACGGATGCCGATGAAGATCACCTACGCCACCATGTCCGCCGACAACGAGGAGATGAACCGGGCCTAC
>DASUSU010000357.1:0-2140 GCA_036374915.1 Acidimicrobiia bacterium
TGGCGCTGAGGCTCTATCGCAACAGCGAGCCGGTCACCGCACCCCAGTGACTCTCTGGGCGGCGAGCCGGGCGAGCAGGTTGTTCCCGGCGCCGCTGCTGCTCAGGCGGTCAGGCTGTGCCCCAGAATTCGTCGATGAGACCGACTTCTCGCAGGAAAGCCGCCGACTCCGAGGGCTCGCGACGTCGATAACCCCGATCGAGACGACCTGCGTACCAGCCGCTGGCCAGGGTCCAGAGAGTCTCGATGTCCATGACGTACCCGGGTGATCGACCGTTACGTCCCAGCCAGTCGTCGATGCAGTCTCGAGAGCAGAACAGACGTTGGTTGGAACAGGTGAAGACGACGTCGTCCCACATCCTCGAGGCAGGGACCAGGAAGTGTGCAACCCAGTCGCTTTCCGGCGGCGTCGCCCGGTCGACCGCCCAGGACCCGGGGTGCCCACATCCGGGACATCGTGTGGCGACCAAGACCTCCGATTCGCCGGCGACCAGGTGCGGGATGGCAAACGAGTCCCAACAGCAGCCACCCCACCACAGGGTCTTGGTTCCCATGACCGAGAACCCGAGCGGGATGCTGGAGAACGGGTGAGCCATCAGGATCGTCGCTTCGGAGTCGATGACGAGATGACGGTTCTCGGCGAGCAGGCGGATCCCGGCGACGACCTCGTCGGTGGTTGCAATCAGCTCGGAGGCGAGTTCATCGTGTCGAAGTGGAGCACCCGTCTCCGCAAACGACCTGTAGATCCGCAGGCGAAGCTCTTCGACGTCCATCGCCGGCGACGTTAACCACCGCGCCGCCGCGGGAGGTCGGGTGGCGATTGGACGCCTCTTGGGTCGTTCTAGCACACTGTCAACTTGATATAACTGTGTGACACACAGTATAGTGAAGCCGACATGGTGGATCAGGAACTGTTGGCCACGCTCCGACAGGAGCTGCGACGCGGCTCGGTGGTGCTTGTCTGCCTCCTCGCTCTTCGTGACCCCAACTATGGGTATGCCCTCTTGGGGATCCTCGAATCGGGCGAGGTGGAAACCGACGCCAACACGCTCTATCCGCTCCTCCGTCGTCTCGAGCGCCAGGGCCTGGTCACCAGCGAATGGGTCACCGACGATCCCCGGCCCCGCAAGTACTACCGGACAACCGACAGCGGAGCAGAGGTCGCAGGTCTGCTGCTCGACGACTGGGCGGCGATCGGCAAGTCCATCGAACACTTCAAACCAGGAGGCTGAAGATGAGTGAGATCAAGGAGCGCTATGTGGCCACAGTGCTCGGCTCGATCCCGGAGAGCCGTCGCAGCGACGTCGACCGGGAGCTTCGGGCCGCCATAGACGACGCGGTCGAGGCCAGGGTCGAACACGGTGAGGAGCCATCGATAGCGGAGACGACCGTTCTCACCGAACTCGGCGATCCGGCCCGCCTCGCCGCCGACTACTCGGACCGCCCGCTCTATCTGATCGGTCCTCGCTTCTACCTGCCCTGGCTGAGGGTGATGCGCAAGCTGCTCGCCGTTGTCCCGCCCCTCGCCGGCATGGTCGCCCTGATCGTCCAACTCCTCACCGGGGAAGGCGTGGTCGGGGCGATCCTCGGCGGTCTTTGGGCGGGATTGATCACCGCGGTGAACGTGGTGGCGTGGACCACGCTGGGCTTCGTAGTGGCGGAGCGGGCCGACGAGACCTCGGCCGCCGATCTCGAACCTCTGACCCGGTGGTCCCTCGACCGTCTGCCCAGGGTGCCCGATCGGCAGTTCAACCCCGGGGAGGTGATCGGCTCGATGGTGGCGATTGCCGTCGTGTTCTTCCTGATCCTCGGTGTCCGGGACGTCGAGTTCCCTTTCCTCGATCCTGATGCTTGGGACCTGGGCATCCCGGTGCTGCTCGGTCTGCTGGCGTTCTCGTTCATCCTCGCCCTGGTGAAGCTTCGGGTCGGGAAGTGGTCGTACCCATTGGCCACCGCCAACGCCATCCTCAACCTCGGCTCGGCAGCGTGGTGGACCTGGGCCCTGGGCGGAGGTCCGTTCGACATGGACTACTTGGCCGACCTGGCCCCCTTCGACTGGCTGACCGTGTCGGTCAAGATCGCCCTGGCGGTCGTCGTGGCGATCTGCGTCTGGGACGCATACAGGGGTTTCGTCGGGGCAC
>DASUSU010000358.1:0-3028 GCA_036374915.1 Acidimicrobiia bacterium
TGAGCATGATCATGATGGCCATGGCCAGTTCGATGGCCGCTGTGCCCAGCTCTTTCATGGGCCCGGCTCCGGTTCGGGCTCGGGATCGGGGATCAGCCTGACCGGGTTGCCGATCACCCGGGCCCGCCAGGTGGTCCTCTCGTTGGGCTGGGACAAGGCCAGCTCCATGTGCCAGAAGCACTCCAGATCCTCTCCCAATGCCTCGTTGCACATGGCCTCGGGGTCGTCGGGGAGGTCGATGAGCGCCTTGATCCATTGGTTGTTGAAGATCTGAATACCCGCCCCGCCGGGGTCGGAGGTGACCCAGGAACAGCCGTTCCCGGTGCCGAGAAGGGAGCTCTGGTCGTGATTCCAGATCTCGTAGGTGCAATTGGGCGGGATGTTCCCGAACGGGTCGCGGACATGCATCTCGGAGTGGCCCTGGGCGTCGCCGGCGTCGAAGAACTCCAATTCCAGCTTCTTGCCGGCATGAGCCTCCTCGATCTCGGCCAGGTACAGCTGCGAGGGGCTCCCCGGGGTCAGCCGATTGGAGAAGATGGACATGTCGTTGATCCCGTACACCCGGGGTTGAGGGCTTGTGGACGTTGTGGCTCCGATGGCGAACTGGTTGGTGCCCGACCCTTCTCCCGATGACCAGACGTGGAGCATGTAGATGCCTTCGATCGGGCTCCCCACCGAGCACAGCGTGACCCACTGGTTGGTCTCGGGCGAGACGACGCCAGGGTCGGCGTCGGGATCGAGGTCCATGGCACATCCGCTGATCGCAGGGTTGTTGGTCGGGTCGGAGGGGGAGGTGTCCACGGCGTGGAGCTGGAAGTGGGTGGTCACGCCCGGATTGGGCCCCGCCGGTGAGGAGAGCACTGAGTCGGCGGTCTCGACGTTGGGATAGTTCGGCCGCTGGTCGAAGCGTGCGTCGTAGATGGCGACGGTCAGGTTGGCCGAGCCATCGGGGACCTCGACCCCGTAGTAGTAGCCGTTGTAGCCCCCCGGGCCGCGGTTGAAGTCGGGGTTGGGGCCGGCGCAGCTGGAGGGGGAGGCATTGGGATTGCACTGGGTGGAGAAGGGGTCGCCGTCCTCCTTGCGGGTGAATGGAGCCGAGACCGCGGCCCAGAAGTCGGTGGGATTGGCCGTGCAGATCTCGCCGTTCCCGTCCTGGCCGAAACACGGGTTGGGACTGCCCAGCGGGATCGGCTTCAGGTACTCCGAGGTCGCCTCCCTGGTGATGTCGAAGTGGTCGAAGCCGAGCACCTTCAGGAAGAAGGTGTCGATCCTGGTGTGCAACTCGGCGTGGAGCCGGTCCTCGCTCAGCGGGGTCACGATGAGCGTGTCGGCGCCGTCGGGGTCATAGCCGTTGGCCCGGGCCGCGTCCTTGGCGTCGCTCTCGGCAAGCAGGGGGAAGCCGGGCAGGTTGACCACACCGGCGAGGGCGGCCGAGTCGACCGCCTTCTGGGCGCGCGATGTGTTGAGATAGAGCCAGCCCAGATCGGTCGCGAATCCGGCCATGCCGATCAGCAGCACCAGGGTGAGGCCGAGCCAGACCAATGCCAGACCCTGCTCCTTGCGACGTCTCACTCGAACGCCTCGGGCTCGAGTCGCTGCAGGGCGGTGCGATCAATGTCCATCCCCCCGCGCCATGGAGGGAAACCGGTCACCCATTCATACCGGGTGGAGATGGTCACCCCGAGTATGTCGAGCTCGGTGGTGGGGCCGACGGTGACGTTGCGATCCACACTGGGCCAGTTCTCGGTCACATCCCAGTTAACCGTGTCGCAGATCAGCGGGTCCCCGCCCGGGTTCAACGTCCATTCGTTGACCATGCCCGTGACGGGCTGCCCCTCGTCTTCGTCGGCCTTGAAGATCTCGATGGTCACCCCGGCCAGATCGGCAGGCCCGAAGGCCTCGGCGATCCCGGTGATGATGTGACAGTCGGCCTCGATGTCGTTGCCGGCGAGCGCCCCGATTCGGGCCGCCTCACGGGCGGTGAAGGAGAGGGTGAGGAACTCGCGGAAGGCGAGACCCAGTTCGAGCAGACTCACCGTGAGCAGCAGGATTATGGGCAGCATCAATGCGGCCTCGACCAGCGTTGCCCCGCGTTGCCGTTCCCAGTTGCCCATCGTTTCCCCTGCGTGGCGCGGAGAAGACCCATCGCCCCACCCGGCAACATTATCCACCGTCCCCACCTAGACGCCAGGGGAGGGGCGGGCGATCAATCGGAATAACTAGACCGCTGGCTGGGGGCGGCCGCCCCGGCGATCAGTATTCGACGTCGAGCTCGGAGACGGCCGCGCTCCACTGCTGGATCGCATTCTGATGCATCATCAGCTTGGCCAGGTTGCCCGAGACCTTGAGCTTGCCGGTCATGAAGGCGGTTTGGGTGTTCAGCTCACCGGTGGAGATCGCCTTTGCGGTGTCGTATGACTGCTTCACCGTCACGTCGGCGCCTTCCAGCGTGCCGATCGCCATCGTGGCGTTGCCACCACCGGCCTGCAGGTAGTAGTCGACATCGCCGTCGGGGGCCTCGGTGGTGCCGAACTGGATGCTCAGGTCGGCGTCACCGATGGCGTTCTTGAATCCCTGATGGCTGTTGAGCGCGGTGGTGACCTGCGACGCCCACTCTTCGCTGAGGAATTTGGACACTTGATTGCTCCTTGATGGTGGATGGCTGGGAATGGTACCGATCGGGACAACTTTGAGTAAACGATCAAAAGGAACGATCGTCAGATCAACTTGGCGATGGACGTCTCGACTCCACGGGATAGCCGGGTCAGGGGCTCGCGGGGATGCCCCGGGTCGAGACCGGCGGCCTTGGCCGCCGCCTTTACCCCGGGCACTCCGTGTGCCTCGACGTCCGCGCTCACCGCGCTCAGCCTCTTCTGCAGCCTTCTCGCCTTGACCGGGTCCGCCTTGGCCGCCTCGAGAGTCTGCAGGACCAGTTCGGGCACGTAGTTGCCCGACCCGGTGATCGCTCCGTAACACCCGACGGCCATGGCCGCGGTCAGTGCCCGCGACGACCCCGAGTAGAGGATGA
>DASUSU010000359.1:0-3325 GCA_036374915.1 Acidimicrobiia bacterium
GCCTCGAGGAAGGGGAGGCTCTCGATGTCGCCGACCGTGCCACCGACCTCGGTGATGACCACGTCGACGTCCTGCTCCCCGACGCGGCGGATGCGGTCCTTGATCTCGTTGGTGATATGGGGGATCACCTGGACCGTGTCCCCCAGATAGTCGCCGCGACGCTCCTTCTGGATGACCGAGAGATACACCGATCCCGAGGTCACGTTCGAGCTTCTCCTCAGGTTCTCACCGGTGAAGCGCTCGTAGTGCCCGAGGTCTAGGTCGGTCTCCCCACCGTCGTCGGTGACGAACACCTCACCGTGTTGGAACGGGTTCATCGTGCCCGGGTCGACGTTGATGTAGGGGTCGAGCTTCTGATTGACCACGCGCAGGCCGCGCGATTTGAGGAGGCGGCCGAGGGAGGAGGCGGCGATGCCCTTGCCCAAGCTGGAGACGACGCCGCCGGTCACGAAGACGAACTTGGTCGGGGTCGGAGGGCCTGCGGTCTCCTCAGATGGCTCTGCGGCGGGTGTCTCCGAGGAAAAAAGTGGCCCGTTCATGACGGGACGCCAATGTAGCACCGATGCCGGGACAGACCAGCATCATCAGGAACGCGCCCCCTCCAGGAGCTCGGCCGCGGCCTCTCTCCCCCGCTCGCTCTCGGGCAGCCCGGCCAGCATGCGGGAAAGCTCGGTCAGCCGGTCCTCCCCGTCGGCCAATCTCAGCAGAGCCGAGGGGCCCGATCTCTCGATGACGTAGTGGGCCTCTGCGAACGCCGCCACCTGGGGCAGATGTGTGACGCAGAGCACCTGGCAGTTGCGGGCGAGGTCGGCCAGTTTCTGGCCGAGGGCGAGGGCGGTGGCTCCACCGACACCGGCATCGACCTCGTCGAAGACGAGGGTGCTCGTCTCCTGGGACCGAGTGGCGAGGCGGAGGGCGAGGACCAGTCTGGAGAGCTCGCCTCCGGAGGCGACATCCTGGACCGCACCTGGCTCCAGCCTGTCGTCGGAGGCGAAGAGGAGATCGATCCGGTCGGTCCCGGAAGGCCCGGCCTCGGCTGCCTCGACCCCGAAGCGGAGGGCGACTGAAGGAAGTCCCAGGGCGGAGAGATGGCCTTTGGCCTCGTCTTCGATGCGCTCGATCGCCCCCTCGCGCGCCTGTCTCAGCGCGGCCCCGGCCTCGATGACGTCCTTTCCTGTCGACTCGACCAGGTCCGTGATGGTGGAAGCACGATCCAGCAGCGATTCGAGCTCTGCAGCGCGTCGGGCCGCGTCGACGCCGAACTCGAGGACATCGTCGAGGGACTTCCCATACTTGCGCTTCAGGTCGCCCAGGGCGGTCAGTCGTTGTTCGACCAACTCCAGGGCTTCGGGGTCCTCGGCGGTCGTCTCGGCGGCCTCCCGCACCGTTCTGAGCAGGTCCTGGACGACCTCACCGATCGCCTCGGCCTGCGACAACGAGTCGGCCAGGGTCTCGTCGATGGCGGTCACCTTGCGCAGCGACGAGATGACGTTGCCCGCGCTGTCGGCGATCGAGTCGAGCTCCGCCCGGGCCGTTTCGAGATTGCCCTGGATCAGCTCCGCGTTCTTGAGACGGGAGACCATGGTCTCCATTCGATGGTCGTCGCCGGGCTGTAGCCCCGCCGACTCGATCTCCCGCACCTGATAGCGGACCAGGTCCAGCTCGCGTTCCAGACCCATCCGGTCTCCGCCCAGCCGCCTCTGTTGGTCGAGGGCGCTCCGATGGGCGCCCCAAGCCTCCTCGTAGCGGCGGCGCGTCTCCCTGCCCGGGTCATCGAGGGCGCCGTCGACAAGGTGCAGCACGGACTGGCTGCGTCTGAGCAGCATCTGATCGTGCTGGCCCACGATCTCGACCAGGCCTCCCAGCTTCTCTTCGAGAGCGCCGGCCGCGACCAGGGCCCCGTCCATGTAGGCCCGGCTCTTCCCGCTCCGGGGCACGACCCGGGTGACTCCCAGCTCTGCGCCGCCCTCCTCGTTGAACAGACCCTCCGCCACCGTCTCGTCACCGAAGGGGCCAACCGAGCTCGGCTTGGGCTTCTCCCCGGTGAGGAGACGCAGGGCTCCGAGGAGCATCGTCTTGCCCGCACCGGTCTCGCCGGTGATGACGGTGAAACCGGGTCCAGGCTCGATCGAGACGTCCTCGAGGACGCCGAGATTGCGGGCGCGCAGAAAACTCAGCATCAGCTGAGACCGAACTTGTCGGTGAGGAGCTTGGAGAAGGGCCGCCGGTGCAATCTGACGAATCGGACAGGTCGCTCACCTTGCCCGACCTCGACGATGTCCCCCTCGCCGAGAATGCCCATGCCGGTCTTGTCCACCGTCACCTTGACCGGTCTGTCCCGCACCACCTCGATGGAGAGCCGGGTCTCCGGGGAGAGGACCAGGGTGCGATCGAACAGGGAGTGCGCCGCCACCGGGGTGAGGATCAGGGCGCTCAGCACCGGGTCGACCAGTGGGCCCCGGGCCGAGAAGGCGTAGGCGGTCGAACCGGTCGGGGTGGCCACGATCAGGCCGTCGGCAGCGTAGGTCGTGAAGAACTCCCCATCCACGCTCACGGCCAGGCGGACCGTGTGGCCCGAGGGGGTCTTCTCGATCACCGCCTCGTTCAGTGCGACGTGCTCGGTGGGCTCGGGACCTCCGATCTGGACCGAGAGCAGCATGCGCTCCTCGATCTCGTAAGCGCCGGAGAGGAAGCGCTTCACCGCCATGCGGGCCCCGTCGGGGTCGACCTCGGTGAGGTAGCCGAGCTGGCCGACGTTGATGCCGATGACGGGGATCCCGTGCTCGGCGACCATGTCGACCGTGCGCAGCATCGTGCCGTCGCCGCCCAGGCTGATCGCCACGTCGAGGCCGTGGGCGAAGTGCTCCTCGGCCACGGCGTGGTCCTCGAGGCCCACGCGCGGCGCGTCGTGGCTCGGCAGGCGGATGTCGTGGCCGCGCTCCAGCAGCCAGCTCGCCAGGTCGAGGGTGATGGCGGCGGCGCGGTCCCGCTCGGTGTGCAGGACGAACCCGGCGGTGACCATCAGGTGGAGACCTCCCCGGCGGCAGCCCTGACGAGGGCCTCGACGTCGAGCGCGGCGTGACGACCCTCGGGACGTGAGGCGGCTTCGGCGCGGCGGACGTGCACGAGGAACTCGGCGTTGCCATCCGCTCCTCGCAGGGGGGACACCATGGCATCCATGATGGCCCCTCCGGCTGCGTCGATGGCGACAACGACGTCGTCGAGCACCCGGTGCCAGACGGCAGGGTCACGGATCACCCCACGGCCCTTCGATGCCTCCGCGCGCCCCGCCTCGAACTGCGGCTTGACCAGCACCACGAGGTCT
>DASUSU010000360.1:0-10671 GCA_036374915.1 Acidimicrobiia bacterium
GTCGCGAGGTTACGGACCGGCGGCAGCTGCATCGCCCGTCCGAGCGCCGGGTCGCGCGGATCTCATTGCCAACCCGAGCGCCTCCGTACCCTGGAGACGCCATGGCTGCTCCCTCTTTCCGCAACGTCGCCCTCGTCGCCCACGTCGACCATGGCAAGACCACCTTGGTCGACTCGATGCTCAATGCGGCCGGCGTCTTCACCGCGCACGAGGAGCGGGTCGACCGGGTCATGGACTCGACCGACCAGGAGCGCGAACGGGGGATCACCATCCTGGCCAAGGCGGCATCGATCAAGTGGGGTGACACCAAGATCAATCTGGTCGACACCCCGGGTCATGCCGACTTCGGTGGTGAAGTGGAGCGGGCGCTGGCCATGGTGGACGGGATCCTGCTCCTGGTCGACGCCGCCGACGGGCCGATGCCCCAGACGAGATACGTGCTGAGCAAGGCCTTGGAGCGTCATCTGCCCGCGGTTGTCGTGATCAACAAGGTCGACCGCCCCGACGCCCGCCCCGAGCAGGTGGCGGACGAGGTCTATCAGCTCTTCTTCGACCTCGACGCCCACGACCATCACATCGAGTTCCCGATCGTCTCCACCGTGGCCCGAATGGGACGTGCCGTCGAGGGCATAGGGATCCCCGGCGAAGATGCCGACCTGGCGCCGTTGCTCGATGCGATCGTGGAGACGATCCCGGCGCCGACCGGCGACCCATCCGCGCCGCTCCAGGCCCTTGTCACCAATCTCGACGCGTCGGACTACCTGGGACGTCTCGCCATCGGCCGTGTATTCGAGGGGACGATGAGACGCGGGGAGACCGTTGCCCTCTGTCAAAGCGACGCAGAGAACGCCCCGCTGAAGCGAAAGCTCACCCAATTGCTCGGCTTCTCCGGCCTGGCCAGGACCGAGACCGAAGCGGTCGGGGCAGGCGATCTGTTCATCGTCGCCGGTTTCCCCGAGGTCGAGATCGGCGACACCCTGGCCGACCCGACCAGCCCGATTCCGCTCACCCGTCTCGCCGTCGACGAGCCGGTTCTCAAGATGACCTTCGGGGTGAACACCTCTCCCCTCTCCGGGAGAGACGGGCGATTCCTCACTTCACGACAGATCCAGGACCGACTCGAGCGGGAGATCCTGGGCAACGTCTCCATCCGTCTCGGGCCCACCTCTTCGCCCGAGATCGTCGAGGTGGCGGGGCGCGGCGAGCTCCAGCTTGCCGTACTGATCGAGTCGATGCGCCGTGAGGGCTTCGAGCTTCAGGTGAGCCGTCCGGAGGTGATCATCAAGGAGATCGAGGGAAAGCCCCACGAGCCGGTGGAGCGGGCAGTGGTCGACGTCCCCGATGAGTACGTCGGCGCGGTCACCCAGGCAGCCGCCCCGCGCAAGGGCTCGATCGCTGAGTTGATGCCAGGTGACCCGGGCCGGTCGATCGTCACGGTCGTCGCCCCCGCTCGCGGTCTCATCGGGTTTCGCTCCCAACTGATGACCGCAACCAGGGGAACCGCCCTGATCCACCAGCATCACCAGGGTTGGATGCCCTGGGTCGGGGAGCTTCCCCAGCGAAGCGGCGGGGCCATGATCGCCGATCGTTCCGGGACCAGCACCGGGTTCGCCCTCGACAACCTGCAGAAGCGCGGCGACCTGTTCATAGGCATCGGGGAGCAGGTCTACGAGGGCATGGTCATCGGCGAGGCGTCGCGTCCCGAGGAGATGGTGGTGAACCCGGTGCGGCCCAAGCAGCTCACCAACATCCGGACCCATGCCTCCGACGAGGCGGTCAATCTCAGGCCACCGCGACACATGACCCTGGAGACGGCAATCGAGTGGATCGCCGAAGACGAGCTCGTCGAGGTGACCCCGACTGCGATCCGGGTTCGTAAGCGTCATCTCAGAGAGCCGGATCGACGACGACACGGGAAGAAGTCGCCGGAGCCGGTCAGCGCCGGCTGACCCCACCCGGCCGACTGTCGAGTTTCGTCCGGTCTCTAGCCCGTCACCTAGGCCGGGGTGCCCTCTCCGAACCAGGTCGCCAGCGCTCGAGGCAGCTCCGGGTCCCCGAGGTCTCCGGCCCAGGCGACATGCCCGTCGGGTCGGATCAGCACGGCCGGCGGGGCAGCCACCTCGCCGAGGACCGGAAGCTCCCAGAGGCCATCGTGGCTGGCGTCGACCGATCGGACTCGACTCGCCCATGGAGAGATGTCGAAACCGCCGGGCTCAGCGAGGTTGAGGAGCACCGGTCGGGCATCGTGCAGCAAGGCGAACACCCGGGTCGAGCCACCGGCGGTCTGCAAGTCGAAGTCGGGCATGCGCCGTCCGAGCAGCGGGTGCCCTTCACCGAGGTCGTAGTGGATGTCGAGACCGGAGATCATCCCGGCGATGCGTTTGCGCGGCTCGTCCATGGCCAGCAGTTCGAGCATGGTGTCACGAAGGGCCCGGCTGCGCTCGTCGATCCGGGCCAGCGCTACCTGGGCCATGGTGTTGTGCAGCACCCGGGCACCGACCGGATGGCGTTCGGTGTGGTAGGTGTCGAGAAGGCTTTGGGGTGAGGTCCCGTCGACCACCTGGGCCAGCTTCCATCCCAGGTTCACCGCATCTTGCACGCCGGTGTTGAGGCCCTGCCCACCCTGCGGGCCATGCACGTGGGCGGCGTCGCCGGCGAGCAGCACGCGTCCTTCCCGATAGGAGGCCGCTTGCCGGGTCATGTCGGTGAACCGGGAGATCCAGGTGGGGCTGTGCACCCCGTAATCGGTCCCATAGGCGGCGACCAGGGCTTTGCGCAGGTAGTCCAGGGTGGGTTCGCCGGCGTGCTCGATGTCCTTTTCGAGCAATACCACCCCGTAGGGGTTCCCACCCTTTTCCCGGTTGACCGGGCCGATGCCGCCGCCTTCGGGGCGGATGCCGATCTCGGGCTCCTCGTCCATGTCGACCTGGGCGATCAGATAGCTGGCAGACGGGTCCCATCCGGGGAAGTCGATGCCGGCCGTCTTGCGAATCAGGCTGCGCCCCCCGTCGCAGCCGACCAGGTACTCGGCTCGGAGCGATCCGTCGTCCATCTCGATGTCAACACCGCTCTCGTCCTGGCTGAAGCCCACCACCTCGCGGTCGTAGAGAATCCGCACTCCGAGCTCATCGACCCAGCCGGCCAGGATCGGCTCGATGCGGTTCTGCCACAGCGCGAGGAGGTAGTTGTGGCGGGTGGGGAAGTCGCTGATGTCGAGGAATGTCCCGGCATAGCCCACGAACGGATGGGTCTGGCCTTCGGTGAGGAAACGTTCGGCGATGCCGCGCTGGTCGAGCACCTCGATGGTGCGGGAGTGGAGGCCGCCGGCCCGGGAGCCTTCGAGGTGCTGGCTGCTGCGTCGTTCCACGACGACGACGTCGATCCCAGCCAACGCCAGCTCACCGGCCAGCATCAACCCGGTAGGGCCCCCACCTCCAATCACCACCGCATGCTCGATCATCACCGCTCCCCGGCCGACACTGCCCTGGACTGGGACGAGCTATGTCAGCACGTTTCGCTCGCTAGTGCCCAGCCAGAGCCCGAGCCGCGCTGACGCCGAGATGGAGACTGACCCGGCGCCCCGATCCGGTCAGCATCTCGGCGGTGTCGCCGCAGACACATCGATAGCGGACCACCATCCCCTGCCCGGTGTTGACGATGCCGATCAGGTCGGATGGCCAGATGAGCGCATTGCGGCCGAGAATCTCACACTGCGCGAGAAGCATCGGCAGCCTCCTTGGTGACGGTGAGCCGATACCTGCCCACCCGCACCGAGCGGGTCCTGGGGACCGACCCGGCCCGATGCCGGGAGCGAGCCTCACGACGTCGCTCATCGAGGATCTGCTCTGCGATCAGATATGCGATGGCCGGATGACCATTCACGACGGCCTCCTGTTGACGTAATATCCGTTCATCCGTACACTTGTTACGGTACCGGGTAACCTGTAACACGTCAAATGAATTTCTCTCATTACAACGACCTGCCGGCACAAATGGCCGTCGACCTGGTCAACAGCGACGAGATCTCCGACCTGGCCGAGTTGGAGGCATTCCTCGACGGATATCAGGATCTCCGGCCTCCCCCCGGCATCGCCCCCGGCCTCTTCGACCCGAACGCGTTCCATGCCCTGCAGGACCGGCTCCGCGAGGTGTTCGAGGCCCCGGACGAGACCGTCGCGATGGAACGCCTCAACCAGATCCTGTCCGAGAACCCCGCCGTCCCCCGCCTCTCCATGCACGACGGCCATCCCCACCTGCATTTCGAGCCGATCGGGAATTCCCTGTCCTCTTGGGTAGGGGCGATCACCGCCCTGGGCCTGGCCGGCGTGATGGCCGAGCATGGGATCAGCCGCTTCGGCAGCTGTCAGGCGAGCAGCTGTCGCGACGTCTTCATCGACACCACGCGGAACCGGTCCCGGATCCACTGTTGCTCCAATTGCTCCACCCGGGAGGCGGTGGCCGCCTACCGCAGGCGCCAGGCCGCACGTGCCTGATCAGGGTGTGACGGCCGGCACCGCCATCGAGGCGATCGCGTAGATTGGCGCCGTGACCACCTCGAGCTACCAAGCCAAGCCTCCGACCTGGTGGTGGGTGCACGACATCGGCGTCGGGCTCCTCTCCGGGTTCGGGGTGGGCGCCGTGGCCGGGCTCTTCATCAACCGGCTCTTCGAGAACAACGTGGTGGTGCTGGTCTGCGCCATCCTCGGCGCGGTCGCCGGTATCTACATCCTGGTCCAGAACCACCGGGAGGCCCGGCGGTTCCTCAACGGCGTGGTCGTGGTCTCCTGGGTCCTGCTCGTGCTCTCGGCCGGCTTCATCGCCCTGCTGGCCTGGGCGGTCGCCACCTTCGAGTAGCCCCGATTCAGCCGTCGACGGGCCCGGTGAGCGCGTAAGCCACCGCCTGATCGAGGCTCATCGCCCTGCCCTCGCGATAGGGAATGGCGGTCTCCCCGGTCAACGCCTCCAGCGTCTCGAACTCGAAGCCCTCGATGCGGTTGGCCTCTGCAGCGACGATCTCCGTGCCCGAGGCGAGCCGCAATCCGTGGAACGCCCCGGCCAGTCTGAGCCCTCGCTCTTCGTCCCCCATCGCCTTGGCGATCGCTGCGGCCACGGCGAGGAGCAGGACCACCGCGCTGACGTCGCGGTGCCCGGCGAACAGCACCAGACCCTGTGCGACGTAGTCCCACGCCTGCTCGTAGTCACCGATACGGCGGGCCATGTCTCCTACTTGATGGAAGCCCCAACCCATACCGAACTCGTTGCCCGCCTCCCGGTAGTACTCGATGCTCTTCTTCATGTGCTCCATCGCACCCGGGATGTCGTCCCCCGTGTTTGCCGCGTAGGTGCCGCGCGCCCATTCGACGTCGCCGAGACCGCCGACATTCCCCAACTCTCGATTGATCGACTCTGCCTCGTCGAGGACGCGGGGCGCCACTTCGGGGTCGCCCGATGTGTACACCTGGGCGAGGGAGTGGTTGTAGAGAGCGTTGGCGATCTCCCTGGGATCGCCCAGATCACGCTGTAGGTCGAGGGTCTCCCGGTAGACCTTTGCCGCACCCTCCAGATCGGACAGCCACCACAGGATCCCGCCCAGCGCTTCCATCGCCTTCGCCCGATAGCGGGCCGCCCCGCCGTCGAGAGCCAGCACGTCGTCGAGCCTTCGCCGCGCCTCGTGGAGATGGCCCCGCGCCTGCCAGAGACGCCAGACCGCGGCTGATATGCGGAAGGCGAGATCGGGCTCGCCGGCTCGGACCGCCCAATCGAGGGCGATGCGGATGTTGTCGTGGTCGTGCTCGAGCAGGTCGAGCCACATCCTGCGCTCCCTGCGAAGCAGCTCCGGTGCCACGGCCTCTGCGTAAGACGCATAGGCATCGGCATGACGTCGGTGCATCTCCTCCGCCTCACCCGACTCCTCGAGACGCTCGTGTGCGAACTCGCGGATCACGTGCAGCATGCGGAGCCGATGATGCCCGTCGGCGTCGACCCGTCTGATCAGACTGTGGTCGACCAGGACGGACAGGGCGTTTATCAGGTCGTCTCCGAGCTCGTCCGACGAACCGCACACCGCCTCCACCTCTTCGAGCCGGGCCCCGCCACCGAATACCGAGAAACGAGCGAACAGCCTCCGCTCCGGCTCGGCGAGAAGGTCGTAGCTCCAGGAGATGGCGCCGTGGATCGTCCGCTGTCTCTCCGGTAGATCCACCGAACCGGAGCTCAGCATTCGGGCGTCGAGACGGTCGAGGATCTGCTCGACCGGGAGCAAACGCAACCTGGACGCCACCAGTTCGATGGCCAGCGGAAGGCCATCGAGACGACGCACCAACTCGCCGACGACCGCGGCGTTGTGCTCGGTGACGCGGAAGTCGGGCCGCACCGACATCGCCCGATCGGCGAAGAGACGGACCGCATCCGACTCGACCAGGGCGTCGAAATCGTCCGGTCCCCCCGGTCCGGCCATTCCCAGGGGAGGCACCGGCATCTCCTGTTCACCGCTGATGCGCAGCGGCGCCCGCGACGTCACCAGCACCTTGGTCCTCGGCGAGGCACGGACCATCTCGGCGACAAGAGGTGCGGCATCGAGAAGCTGCTCGAAGTTGTCGAGGACGATCAGGTATCCCTTGTCCGCGATCTGAGTGAGGAGACGGGTGGTCGGTGTCTCGTTCCGGGTCGAGGCCTGGATCCCGAGCGCCTCCAGGATGCGTGAGGGCACGACGTCGATGCTGGTCACCGGCGCCAGCTCGACGAAGAACACCCCGTCGTGGAAGTCATCCGCCAACTCGGCGGCGACCTGAAGGGAGAGTCGGGTCTTGCCCGTTCCCCCCGGACCGGTGAAGGTGAGGATCCGGGCCGTCTCGAGCAGACGCATGGCCTCGGCCAGCTCCTTGTCCCTGCCGACGAAGCTGGTCAGCAATCGAGGCAGGTTGTTCGGGATCGCGTCGAGTGTCCTCAGCATCGGGAACTCGGTCTGGAGCCCCTCGGTCACCACCTGGAAGATCGTCTCCGGCTCGGAGAGGTCCTTGAGACGGTGCTTGCCGAGGTCGCGCAGACTCACACCAGGGGGCAGCTGGCGTTCGACCAGGATCATCGTCGGCTCGGACAGGACGATCTGCCCGCCATGCGCGGCGTCGGCGATGCGGGCGGCGCGGTGGACGTCGAGACCGACGTAGTCCGAGCCGCCCAGGGTGCCGAGACCGGTGTGGAGCCCCATGCGGGAGCGAACCACGCCATTCTCGGGCCAGTCGTGGTCGATCAGGGCGCGTTGGGCGGCGAGCACCGCGGAGAGTGCGTCCATGGCGGCGGGGAACACCGCGAAGAACGAGTCGCCCTCGGTCTTCACCACGATCCCGCCGTTGCCCGTGATCGCCTCGCCGATCAGTCTGTTGTGCGCGTCAAGGACTTCGACCCAGCCCTCGCCGAGCGTCTGGACCATCCGGGTCGAGCCCTCGATGTCGGTGAAGAGGAAGGTGACGGTTCCCGTGGGCAGCGATTGACCAGTGAACAAAGGCACCACCCGGAACGTTAGTGACGCCGGCCCTCAGCCGACCGCTCCGATGACCCTATCCCCGTAGGCCTCGATCGTGCCTGCCATGTCGTCATGCATCAGGTAGATCCCGAAGTGGTCGACGCCCAGGGACCGGAGCAGATTCAGCTTCTCGATGTGGGCCTCGACCGGGCCGACCAGGCAGAAACGGTCGACGATCTCGTCGGGAACGAAGTCGGTGGAAGGATTCCCCGACCTGCCGTGATGGTCGTAGTCATAGGACTCCCTTGCCCTGATGTAGTCGGAGAGGACCCCGGGCACCTTCTCGTCGTCCTCCCCGTACCGGTTCACCATGTCGACGACGTGATTGCCCACCATTCCCCCGAACCAGCGCAATTGGTCCCTCTGATGGGCGACATCCTCGCCCACATACGCCGGAGCCACCACGCAGATGTCGATCTGGTCGGGATCCCGGCCTGCGGCGGCGGCGGCCGAGCGGACCGCGGCGACGGTCCACTCCAGGATCTGCGGGTCGGCCAACTGGAGTATGTACCCGTCGGCGTGCTCTCCGGCTGTGGCCAGGGCCCTCGGCCCGTAGCCGGCGACCCAGATGGGCAGATCCCAGCCCTTGCCCACCCAGGGCAGGCTCACGGTGCGGCCGTTGTACTCGACTTCCTCTCCGGCAACCAGGCCTTTGATCACCTCCATCGCCTCCACCATGGTCTGGAGTGTCGTCGGCGGTCGCCCGATGTAGCGCAGCGCCGAGTCGCCGCGTCCCATGCCGCAGATCGTGCGAGGCCCGTACATGTCGTTCAGCGTGGCGAACAGCGAGGCGAGGACGGTCCAGTCGCGGGTGCCGGGGTTGGTGACCATCGGCCCGACAACGAGGTCCTTGGTCTCGGCCAGAATCCGTGAATAGATGACGAAGGGCTCCTGCCACAGGACGTGGGAGTCGAAGGTCCAGACGTGGCTGAATCCGAGCCCTTCGGCCCGGCGGGCGAAGTCGACCACCCGCGATGCCGGTGGATCGGTCTGAAGCACCACCCCGAACTCCATCATCGACCTCCCGTCTCCGATCGTCGCATCGGGAGAAGCTAGCCCCACGGCACCGGCACCCCAAGGAGCCATGCGGTGCCGCCGATCGGGGCGAAGGGTTGACGCGGCGTCGACCCCGGGATACCTTCCTTCTCTACATGAGCGCTGTGCATGGGACCTTCTGTAAGCGAATGGCTCGCAAGGAGCCGTGCGGAGGAGACGTCTAACAGCGCCCCCACCAACCCGACCAACAGGGATCCGCACCGGCGACGGTTGCGGATTTTTGCGATTCAGGGGCCGTTGCCTGCAAACCCGGAGAACAGAGGAGTAAGGCCAGGTGCCTGCCGACAACAGATCAGAGCCCGGTCCGATTTCGGACCAGACGCAGTTCTACCAACATCGAGGTGTCTTCGGGCTGGAGAGCGGCGAAGAAGTGGAGCAGATCCAGGTGGCCTACCGCACCTGGGGCGAGCCCAGGACCGAGGCCATCTTGATCTGCCACGCCCTCACCGGCAGCGCCGACGCCGACGAGTGGTGGTCCGGGCTCTTCGGGCCGGGTAGGTCCTTCGACCCGGATCGGGACTACATCGTCGCCAGCAACGTCCTCGGGGGCTGCTACGGCACCACCGGGCCCACTTCGCTCCGGCCCGGCACCGATCGCTGGTACGGCTCGGACTTCCCCGCCGTCACGATCCGGGACATGGTCAACCTCCAGGCCGCCCTGCTCGAGCACCTCGGCGTGGAGCGGATTCGTCTCGTCATCGGGGGCTCGATGGGGGGCATGCAGGCGCTGGAGTGGGCGGCGATGTTCCCGGAGAAGGTGGAAGGCGGGGTCGCGATCGGGGTCGGAGCCCATCACTCGGCGTGGAGCGTGGCCTTCTCGGAAGCGCAGAGAGCTGCCATATGGGCCGACCCCGAGTTTCTCGACGGCGCCTATCCGCCCGGTCTCCCTCCGGAGCGAGGGCTGGCCGTGGCACGGATGATCGCCATGATCTCCTATCGGGGGAAGGCCAACTTCGAGACCCGCTTCGGGCGCAGGACCGTCGAGGACGAGTTCGAGATCCGCTCCTACCTTCGTCATCAGGGACAGAAGCTGGTCGCTCGATTCGACGCCAATTCGTATCTGACCCTGGTCGACGCCATGGACAGCCACGACCTGGCCCGCGATCGCGGCGAGATGGCGCATGTGTTGGCCGGGATCAAGACCCCTCTCCTGACCGTGGGCATATCGAGCGACATCCTCTATCCCGCGGCCGAGGTCGAGGAGCTGGCCGATGGCCTCCCCAACGCTCGCTACCAGATGCTCCACGCCCTCCAGGGGCACGACTCGTTCCTCATCGAGATGGCCAATCTCGACGGGATCGTCACTCGATTCAAGAACGACCTGGCCCGGGGGATCACCCCCGCCGACGACTTCGTCACCGGGACCGGGCGCGGAGCGTCGTGGGCGTTTTGAGCAACGAGCTACGAGTGATGAGTGGTAGACGATGAGTGTGCTTCCGCTCGGTCTGTTGCCGGACACGGCGGAGGTCTCCTCGTCGGGGTCTCTCCGCATCGGCGGGCTCGAGGTAGCCGGGTTGGCCGACGAGTGGGGCACACCCCTGTTCGTCTACGACGAGGAGCACCTCCGCTCCCGCTGCCGGGAGGCGGTGGCGGCCTTCCCTGACGGAGTGGCCTACGCCACCAAGGCGTTTCTCTGCGGCGCGATGGCCCGGCTCGCCCACGAGGAGGGCATGCTGCTCGACGTCGCCACCGGCGGCGAGATCCACGTCGCCCTGGCCTCCGGGGTGCCTGCCGACCGGCTGGTATTCCACGGCAACAACAAGTCGGCCAACGAGCTCGCCTATGCCCTCGAAGCCGGAGTCGGTCGGATCGTCATCGACTCCATGGTGGAGATGGACCGGATCGAGGCCCTGGTGGGCGAAGGGGTGCGGACCCCCCAGGTCCTGGTCCGGGTCAATCCCGGAGTGGAGGCCCACACCCACGAGTTTCTCCGCACCGGGGCAACCGACTCCAAGTTCGGGATCACCATCGAGGGCGGGGCGGCAGCAGCGGCGGTGGAGCGAGCGCGCACCTCGACCGCGATGGACCTGATCGGGGTCCATGTCCACGTTGGGAGCCAGGTGTTCGATGTCGGGTCCTACGAGAAGGCAATC
>DASUSU010000361.1:0-4719 GCA_036374915.1 Acidimicrobiia bacterium
TAGGTCAGGGCCGCTGCCGCCGAGACCACCAGCACCCAGAGCAGGGAGTCGGTGGTGACCGCAACCCCGTCGAGGTAGAGGTCGAGAATGAACCCGGCGGCCGCACCCGCCAGAACAAAATGGCCGAAGTTGGCTATTGGCTGAAACCAGCGTTTCTCCTTGAAGTCCAGTGGGGTGAACAGGGCGAGAGCCCCCATGAGAGCCATGCCGAACATGGCGTCGGAGTCGGGGAGGATGGCCAGGATCACCCCGGCGGTCATCGCCACCATCACCGAGGAGGATTGGAGAAGACGGTCGTTGACCTCGACCGCAAAGAACTCGAGCAAGACGAAGAGGGTGGCGAAGGGGAGCCAGTAGCCCCAGTCCGGTGGTTCGGAAACGATCAGGGAACCGACCAGGGCGACCAGACCCATCAAGGCATAGGGCACAGCGATGCGCAATCGACGCTGCACCGTGGGCCGGAGACGGGCGAACCAGCCCCGCACCGATCGTTTCCTACCTCGCTTCATGGGCCCCCAGGATGACACGATCACCTGATTTGTTTGGTGAGCCGGCGTCCTCGCATCAGCCGATCCGGGAGCTACCGGACACAAGCCACAGGCTCGCGCCGGTCTCGAGTTCGGGCCAGAGTTGCCTTCATCCTGATAACGCTCACCTGTTGGTGCCGTATTACACCGTCTTGTGCGACGATGTTGACGATCCGCTCCGCTTGGGTAGTGGGCGTCCAGTTACAGGCCGACGTCTGACGCCGGTTCTCACCTATTCCCCGGCAAAGGTGACGGGGAAACTTTCACATGTCAAAGGCCCCTGACTTCGCCCGCCATGGGCCGGGCAGACGGGTCTGATGACCTCGGCTGCCCCACGTTTCCCATGAATTACCTTCCAGCAATAGGCAATCTAGAGGGTTGGCCGACCCGCGACAAGAGGAAATGGTCCCTGGTATGCCAGAGAACGTCTTCAGCGGAGGGTACGATTCGGTGACGATGGACCTGAATGCCCTCCAGGACAAGATCAGCCGTATCGACGGAGTCGAGGCGGCCCGGATCGTGGCGGGCAACGGTCACATAGAGGAGATCCACGTCCTGGCCCGTCGCAACAAGCCGCCCAAGCAGCTGGTTCGCGACGTCCAGTCGCTGAGCCAGGCCCTTTTCGGTGAGGAGATCGACCGACGGGTCGTCTCCGTGGTCCAACTCGCCGACAGTGACTTCGAAGGTGGCTTCCGGCCTGCCCTGATCGACGTCGGAGAGGTGCTCGACGGGTCGCGAGCCGAGGTCACCGTCACTCTGCGCTGGGACAGCGACCTGTTCACCGGAACCGCCAAGGGGGCTGCGGCTACTTCCACCCGCCCCCGTCAGATCGCCGAGGCGACGCTGGAGGCGATCCGTCAGGCCATCCACCGCGAGGCCGCCGTCGCCGTCGCATCCATGGACATCCCGGTGCTGGGCAGCCGCAAGGTGGCGGTGGCCCAGGTGGTGGTGGTCACCGAGGCCACCGAGCGAAACCTGATCGGGTGTGCGTACGTCGAGGACGAGGAGTCGAGGGCGGTGGTCCGCGCCGTGCTCGACGCCCTCAACCGCGTGCTTCCCGAGCTCAAGTCGCCCTGACGCACGCGGTCTCCACCCCGCACTTCCACTCGACCGAGGCGGCGGAGCTGATCCTCAGGGCGGGCGGCAACGCCGTCGACGCCGCCATCGCCGCCACCGCCGCTCAAGGCGTGGTCGCACCCGAGACATGCGGCGTGGGTGGCGATCTCTTCGCTCTCGTCCATCGTCCGGGCTGGGAGCAGCCACGCGCCCTCAATGCCTCGGGCCGGTCAGGTTCCTCGGCCGATCCGGACATGCTGCGCGACGTCGGGATGACCGAGATACCTCGTGATCACCCGCTCTCGGTCACCGTGCCCGGATGTGTCGACGGCTGGTCGGCGCTCTCCGCCGAGCTGGGGCGCCTCCCCCTCGCCGACTGTCTACGCCCGGCCATCGCCTACGCCGCGGATGGTTTCGAGGTGTCCGCCGAACAGGCACAGGCGTTCCAACAGACCGCCCACTTGTATGCACGGAATCCCGCCGTGGCCGACTTCTACCCGCAGGGAGCCCCGGTCAAGCAGGGGGATCGGGTGAGTCGGCAGGCGTTGGCTGCAACCCTGACTGCGATCGCCGAGGGCGGGCGTGATGCCTTCTACCTGGGGGGACCGGCCGACGACATCGTCGAGGCCATGGCCGGGATCATCTCCCACCAGGACCTGGCCCGCGGCCACGCCGACTGGGTGGACCCGATCTCGTGCCCGATCGCCGGCGCGACGGCATGGGTGATTCCCCCCAACTCGCAGGGGTACCTCGGGCCGGCCACCCTGGCCGTGTTCGAGATGCTCGAACCACCGGTCGACCCGGAGAGCCCGGATTGGTGGCACCTCCTCGTCGAGGCCTTCCGCTCCGTTGCCTGGGAGCGCGACGACCTGGTGGCCGATCCCGACCATGCGCCCCTGCCCCCCGGACTCCTCCTCGACCGGGATCGGCTGGCCCGGGCCGCCGCCACCGTCGACCGGGGACGGGCCGGGGTCTGGCCTCGCGGTATGGGCAGCGAGTCGGGGACGGCCTACCTCTGCGTGGTCGACGCCGAGGGCCTGGCGGTCTCGATCATCCAGTCCAACTACTACGGGACCGGCTCCGCCTTCGGGGCCGCCCGCGGCGGGTTCCTGCTCCACAATCGGGGAGGCGGATTCAGCCTGACCCGGGGTCATCCCAACGAGTTGCTCCCCGGCAAACGCCCCCTCCACACCCTCTCCCCGACCATCTGGACCGCCGATGGCGAGACGAAGTGGGTGATCGGGACCCGGGGAGGGGCGGTGCAGCCCCAACTCGTCGCCCAGGTGGCCGCCCGGGCCGTCCTTGCCGGCTCGACGCTGGAGGCGGCCCAGGGCGCCCCGAGATGGACGATCCAGGAGTTCGGCCCATACTCGACGGCCCGGTTCCAGGTGGAGCCGGGAGTCCCCGAGGCGACCCTGTCCGACCTGCGACGGCGCGGGCACGTCATCGACGAGGTCGGAGCGCTCCAGTCCGGTTGGGGACCGGTCTCGATCATCGAAGTCGATGGCGACCGGCGCAACACCTTCCCGGATCCCAGGGTTGCCACCACCAGCGCGGTGGTCTTCTGACTCTCACTCGGTCTTCAGCCGCCTGATCACCTCGCTCAGGGCGTCCGGGTCGGTGTCGAGGGTGGATCCGATCGTGTAGAACCCGACCCGCTGCACCCGGGCTCCGTAGCGCTCCTTGATCGCGTCGGCCAGCCGGTCGATGGGGGCCGCCACACCCACCCCGAGCACGGCTTCGTCGGGGACGACGCCGGGCATCTCCGCCCACTGGCCCCGTTTCGACATCGCGGTCAGCTCCGCACCGAAGTCCCATCCGTTGGCCTCGAGCACGGGCTGGTAGGAGGGAGTGGAGGCGTAGAACGAGATCTGCTGGCGAACCGGGGCCATGGCCTGCTCGATCTCGGCATCGCTCTCCCCGGTCATGATGAAGACGGTGGTAACCATCTCCACGTCTTCCACACCTCGCCCGTTGGCCTCGGCGCCGGAACGGATCCCGGGGATGACGACCTCGTCGAGGTAGCGGACCGTGTGAAAGGGATGGACGTGGAACCCCTGGCACAGTTCGCCGGCGAGCCGGCTCAGATAGGGGCCGACCCCGGCGATGTAGACCGGGACGTCCGGGTCCTGGATCGGCCCGGGATCGAAGAACGGGGTCATCAGCGAGAACCGGTAGAAGTCGCCGCCGAAATCGAGGGGGGTCGAGTTCTGCCAGGACCCCCAAATCGCCCGGAGCGCCAGGATGTACTCGCGCAACCGGGGAACCGGCCTGTCCCAGGTGGTGGAGAAGCGCCGGACGATGTGTGCCTTGACCTGGGTGCCCAGACCGAGCATGAACTTGCCCCGGGACATCCGGGCGAGATCCCAGGCGGTCATCGCCATCACCATCGGCGAGCGGGGAAAGGCGACTGCGATGGCGGTGCCCACCTCCAGGTCGGGCTCCTCGGCCGAGGCGAAGGCGAGGGGCAGGAACGGGTCGTACTGGGTCTCGGCACTGAAGAAGCCGTCGTATCCGAGTTGGACGGCGCGGCGGGCCGCCTCGGCGGCTCCTTGCGGAGGGCTCGGCGGGTAGTAGAAGTCCACCTTCACGACCGGGTCAGGCTACTTCCCCACCGGAATGGGTACCCTCTGGCCGATGAAGCGGCTGGCCAAGGTCATCGGGATCGTCGGGGGCTCAATTGCCCTGATCTGGGCGATGCGAGACCGTTTCATCTCGGTGGCAGCCTCACGGGAGCCGGAGCCGCCGGTGCTCAGAGCCGCCCCGCCCGCCCCTCCCTCACCCGGGATCGACGCCATCGACGGGATCGGCCCGGTCTTCGCCGGACGGTTGAAGGGCGCCGGGATCGACAGCGTCGACAAGCTGGCCTCGTCGACTGCGGACACCATCGCCGAGGCGGCCGGGGTGAGCGGCGCCAAGGCCCGGACCTGGATCGAACAGGCCCGCTCCCTCGCCTGACCTTGCCCTATCTGCACTCACCGGAGAGACTCGACGAACTGCTCGAAGGTGAGCCGCCATACCGCGTCGACCAGTTGCGGGACTGGCTGTACCGGACCCCGGTGCTGAGCAGCCAGGACATGACCAACCTCCCGACCGCGATCAGGGAGCGCCTGGGCCCCTTGTGGCCGTTCCAGCT
>DASUSU010000362.1:0-3649 GCA_036374915.1 Acidimicrobiia bacterium
GGCGTTGAGGTCGTCGCGGAACACCATCTCCACGCCGAACGTCTCCATCTTCTCCTCGGCCGCCTTTGCCGCGGATCGGACTTCCTTCTCGGGGTGGACGTAGCCCATGAATGCGTACCTGGTGAAGGCCCGGGAGAGGACATCGGCGATTCGGTCGAGAGGGAGCATCGTGTTCTCGAAGGTCCGCTCATCCTTCGCTGCCACCAGGTCTTCGAGGATCTCCTGCGCCTCGGCCAGAGCGGCGTCCATCCCTCTCTCGACCTTGTCGGCGGTCACGGTCGAGAAGCCAAAGTCCAGTTGCGTCATTCGATTCCCACCTTGCGCAGAAACGCCTCGTTGTTCGGTTTTCTACCCAGGAAGGCGACCAGCATGTCGTCGGGGTCGACCGACCCGCCCTTTCCGATCACCAGGTCCCGGTAGGCACGTCCCACCTGGGGAGAGGTGATCCCCTCCTCCTCGAAGCGGGAGAACATGTCGTCGCCGAACACCTCCGACCAGATGTAGCCGTAATAGGCCGCGTCGTAACCGCCGCCCATGAGATGACCGAAGGAGGCCGGGTGGAAGGTCCCCTCGTGGTGGGGGAGGAGCGACACCGCGGTGGATTCGAGCAGGATGGCGTCGAGGTCCTTCGCCTCCTCGGGGCCGTGCAACGCCTGGTCGAGGAGCCCGAACTGGATCTGACGGAGGTGCCACATCGCATCGTTCAACTGGCGAGCGGCGACCAGCCCCTCCACCAGGGCCACCGGGATCGGTTCGCCGCTCTTGTGATGCCGGGCGAAACGGGTCAGGACCTCGCTCTTCCAGGTCCAATGCTCCATGATCTGACTCGGCGCCTCGACGAAGTCCCAGACCGTGTAGGCACCGGAGAACCGGGCGAGCTCGCAGTGGGCGACCAGGTCGTGGAGCACGTGGCCGAACTCGTGGAACAGTGTCTCGACCTCGCCGTGCTGGAGCAGCGACGGTGTGTCCTCGGTCGGTTTGGTGAAGTTGCACACCATCGCGGCGATCGGGGTCTGATAGGAGCCGTCGGCCAGCCTCTTGCCGGGCACGCCGGGAAACACCGCGGCGTGGGTGAACTTTCCCTGTCTCGGGAACAGGTCGAGATAGAAGTGCCCGATCATGTCGCCCGTGTCGCGGTCGGTGACCTCGTAGACCAGCACGTCCGGATGCCAGGTTGGCGCCTCGACCGGCCGGTAGACCAGCCCGAACACCTCGGAGGTGAGCTCGAACATGCCGTCGAGTACCTGTTGCAGCGGGAGATACTCTGCGACCTCCATCGGATCCACGCCGTACTCGGTCTTGCGGATCTGGGTGTCGTAGTAGTTCCAGTCCCAAACCTGGACCTGCCGGTCCCCGACATCCTGCTCCAACAGGGTGGCGACCTTGGCGATCTCCTTCTCCCCCTGCACGGTGAGACGGGGAATGAGCCCTTCGTACATCTCGTCGACCCGATCCTTGGATCGGGCCATCCGGGTGGAGAGGACCCGGTCCGCCCACGACTCGAAGCCGAGAAGCCGCGCCATCCTCAGACGCAGGTCCACGGCTTCTTCGAGCAGGGGCCGATTCTCGGCCACCGCCCGGTTGGCGTACAGGAAATGGAGCTTCTCCCGCAGATCGCGGCGTCCCGAGTTCTCCATGAACGGGACATAGTCGGGGTAGGACATGGTCACCACGTACGAGCCGGTCTCCTCGTCCCGTCCCAGGCTCTTCACGTAGCTCTCGGGCAGGCCGTCGAGGTCGTCCTCGCCGATCAGCATCGCGGTCTCGTCGTCGGCGATGTTCTTGGAGAACTGGCTTTGCAGGACGATGAGACGATTCGACATCTCCTCGAGGGCGGAGCGATCCTCATCGGCCAGGTGATGGCCCACCAGCCTCAGATCGGCTCGGATCGTCTCCAGGAAACGTGCCCTCTCCCCGGTCAGCTGCGCTGCTTCCTCACCGGCGGCGAACCGCTCCACCGCGGCAAAGATCTCGGGGCGGAACGCCAACTCCACCGACCAGGGGGACTCGGGGAACTGCCACCAGCGCTTCAGGATCTCCTCCGCCTCGGCGCCCGCCTCCCGCACATCGGGGTCGGGATGGACTTCCTTCATGAACTCGGTGTGATGTTGGGTGCGCCGGATCAGGTCGATGATGTCGTCGAAGGGCGCGATCACGTCGTCGAAGGTGCTCGGGGTGCCAGGGTCGGCGATCCGGGCCGCGACCGCCTCGGCGGATTCCACAGCCCGGGCCACCTCTTCCCGAATCCCATTGGCGGTCACCCCGCCGAAGTCGAACATCGGCGGCACGGTAGTGAGGCGGCCTGGCACTGAGAACCCGAGTTTCCCTGTCCCCCGGCGACGGACCGCCTGCCCTTCCTCCCTAAGGTCACCCGGATGTGGGCGCTCGAGCCGGGGACTCGCCATCTCAACCACGGGTCGTTTGGAGCGGTGCTCGCCGAGGTCCTCGACCTCCAGTCGGAGTGGCGCTCCAGACTCGAGGCCAACCCGAGCCGGTTCGTGTTCCGGGAGCTGGAGACCGCCACCGATCGTGCCCGCCACGCCGTCGCCGGGTTCGTCGGGGCCGACCCGGCCGGAGTCGTCCCGGTGAGGAATGCCACCACGGGTGTCGCCTCGGTGCTGCGCTCGGTGGAGCCGACACTGGAGCCGGGAGACCAGTTGCTGACGACGGCACACGACTACAACGCGGTGCGTCAGGTGCTCCGGTTCACCGCGGAGCGGACCGGGTCGGAGGTGGTGGTGGCCCCGGTGCCGTTCCCGGTCGGGGACCCGTCCCAGGTCATCGGGGCGGTCCTCGATGCAGTCACGTCCAGGACGAAGCTCGCGGTGATCGACCACGTCACCTCGCCGACGGCACTGGTCTACCCGCTCCGGGAACTGGTCTCGGCGCTGGAGCCGCAGGTCCCGGTTCTGGTCGACGGCGCCCATGGCCCGGGGCAGGTGCCGCTTGCCCTCGACCTGCTCGGCGCCTCCTGGTACACGGGCAACCTGCACAAATGGACCTGCGCCCCGAAGGGGGCGGCGTTCCTGAGCACGCGTCCCGACCGGATCGCGACGACCGTGCCCCCGGTGATCTCACATGGCTACAACGCGCCGGCACTGGGAGCCGAAGAGCGCTATCGGCACCTCTTCGACTGGCTCGGCACCGACGACTTCACCGCTTGGGTGGTGGTACCCGACGTCCTCCGTCTGGTCGGGGGGATGGAGGCCGGGGGATGGGAGGGGGTCATGAAGCGGAACCACGACCTGGTCCTCGAGGGCCGAGCGGTCATCGCGGCGGCGGTGGGCACCGCCCTGCCCGCCCCCGACGAGATGGTCGGGTCGATGGCCTCGGTCCTGTTGCCCGACGGTGAAGGACCGGCTCCGGCCGGAGAGCTGTCTCCGTTGATGGACCCGCTGTTCGACGCCGGATTCGCCGCCCTGGTGATGAATTGGCCGGAGTGGCCCCGGCAGCTCCTCCGTGTCTCCGCCCACCTCTACAACACCCCGGACGACTATCTGGCTCTGGCCGGGGCGCTGGCGATCTGACGCGGCGATCGCAGGTGGGCGGCCCCAGCCCTCAGTGGGCCGGCGGGGAGAACAGGGAGATGGCCTGGTCCTCGGTGAGGGATTGGGAGGGGTTGAATCCGGGCCGCTCGATCGCCGCGTTG
>DASUSU010000363.1:0-13210 GCA_036374915.1 Acidimicrobiia bacterium
CCCGCGCCTCGCTCTCCTCGAGGAGGAGGTCCGGGTCGACACCCATCCCGACCAGGGCGTCAGCCGCGCCGGCCGGGTACCACGAGGCGAGGAGACGCGCCGTCATCTCCGGGTGGAACTGCACGCCCAGACCGCGCCCGAGGCGAAATGCCTGGGTCCCCGAGGCGTTCCGGGCCAATTCGACCGCCCCTGCAGGGGGCGAGATCTCGTCATGGTGGAACTGAAACCAGGGCTCCTCGGCGATCGGCTCCACCAGGGTGCCGATCCCACCCCACCCATATTCCGGTCGGGTCGAGGGAGCGACCGATCCTCCCAGGGCGGCCGCCATCGCCTGGGCCCCGAAGCAGATCCCGAGCATCGGGACGCCGGACTTGGCCAGCCGTGTGATGAAGTCGAGCTCGGGGCCGACCCAACCCCGGGCCCTGGGGTCGTAGACCGACCAGGGAGAGCCCATCATCACCACGAGGTCGTGGCCGGTGTCGGGAAACACGGCTGTCACCTCCGGGTCTGAGCCGTCTTCGACCACCACCAACGGGTCGAGGGAGATCCCGCGCCTCTCCAGGTGGGCACCGACTCGCTCGGGAGTCGACAATGGGTCGTGTTCGACGACGAGAGCCCGCACCGAGGTCAGGGTATCAACCAGCCGAATCGGCAAGGCCGTGCTGCACGCCGGCTCCGCTTTCCTAATGCAGGGCGTCACGGATACGTGACGCCCTGCACAAAGAAGCGCTTTGATACTGTTTCGAGGCGAGTGAGCGAGATCCCCTACGCCCGCGTCCGCTTCCTCTGGCCCGATCATCTCGGGCTGGCCCGGGGCAAGTACCTCTCGGCGGCGCGGGCTGCCGAAGGGTCCAACCACTGCGTCGCCCTCTTCTCGCTCCAACTGAACCGGGAGATGATCCCCTTCCCCGGTGCGCACCACGAGAGCTTCC
Organism: Acidimicrobiia bacterium; assembly: GCA_036374915.1. GTDB lineage: Bacteria > Actinomycetota > Acidimicrobiia > Spongiisociales > ZC4RG35 > JARDZU01. The sequence continues at coordinate 933 of DASUSU010000363.1, forward strand.
CCGACGTGGAGGCGCGTTTCCCGACCGAGGCGATCCGTCCGGGATGGGAGAAGGACACCGGCGTGGTGGTCGCCTCGATCAGCAAGGACGGCGTGCCGGTGGAATTGGCCCCCCGCTCCATCCTGGAGAGGGTGATCGGCGAGTGGGCGGAGGCCGGCTACCACCCGATGGTGGGCATCGAGCTCGAGGCATACCTGTTCGAGCCCGACGGGAACCGGGGCTGGAACCCGATCCACACCCCCGGCTCCTATGTCTACGGGACAGGCACCGCGGTCGACCCGACCGGGACGATCGAGGAGATCATGGACACTGCTCATGCCATGGGCATCGAGCTCGAGTCGGTCAACTCCGAGTACGACGACGGCCAGTTCGAGCTGACCCTCCGCTATGGGCCGGCGCTCCAGGCAGCCGACGATGCCTTCCTGTTCAAGGTCATGGCCAAGGAGGTGGCGGCGAAACGGGGCTATCTGCTCGCCTTCATGGGAAAGCCGATCACGGAGAGAGGAGGGAGTGGGATCCATGTCAACTTCTCCCTCGGCGACGGGCGGGGAGACAACGCCCTGGCCGACCCGTCCAGCCGTGACGGTCTGAGCGACCTGGCCCACAGCTGCATCGCCGGGCTCGTCCACGACCACGTCTCTATGACCGCGCTGGTGGCGCCCACGGTCAACGCCTACAAGCGGCTCCGCCCCGGTGCGCTGAACGGCTTCTACGCCAATTGGGGCCTCGACCATCGCGGCGTGGCGGTGAGGGTGCCCCCGACCGGCGGAGCCGGGACCAGGTTGGAGCACAGGCTCGCCGACGGAGCGGCCTCGGTCCATGTCGCGGTTGCCGCGACCCTGGTGTCCGCCTTGCGGGGTGTGACCCTGGGACTCGAGTGCCCGCCCGCCGAGACCCAGGATTGTGTCACCGGGGCAGACGCCGATGTGACCGTTCCCCCCGATCTGGGAGCGGCTCTCGACGCCCTGGAGAACGACAAGGGCTTCGTGGAGGCCTTCTCCCCCGCCTACGTCGAGGGGTTCCTCGCGGTGAAACGGGCGGAGTGGGAGCGGTTCACCAAGCACACCACCGACTGGGAGACCGCCGAGTACCTCGAGTACTACTGAGCCGGCTCACACACCTTCGGGCGCGGAGACGCTCCCGGCGGAGCCGACATCGGACAGGGTGGTGACCACCTGCGCCGGACCGGCCGTCGACTCCACCTGATAGCGAATCTCGGTGATCACACCCCCGTCGATGGTGAGCGAGAAGGGGACCCCTTCTGCGGGGCCCGCGGCCGGGCCGAGCCGGCCGGTGATCACACCGCCTGCCCCGTCGCCCGACTCCAGCGCCACCTCGGCCGGGTCGGCGAGAGCCGCCAGCGGGGGCGCTACCGGCGCCTCCCCCTCCAACGCGGCCCACTCCCCGTCGGCTCCGGTGACCCACTCGCCATCGGGTGTCCGCACGTAGGACAAGACCCCGGTGCCGGTGGTGATCTCGGCCGCTACCGATGTCCCGTCGACCACGCCTGCGATGCTGGTCAAGGTCTGCTCCCCGACCGCCACGACGGAGGAGAATCGATAGTTGGAGCTGGTGGCTGCGAGGCCCTGGTCGAGCATGGCCGACGCATCGATCGCCGCGGTCGTGGTCGTCGTCCCGGGGAGAAGTGTGGTCGACGAGGCCGTGGTCGGGGCGCTGACCCCGGCAACGGTGCTCGTGGTCGAGCCCCGGTCGGCATCGCCGGGCGCGCACGCGGCGAGGAAGAGCAGGACGGGGAGGAACCAGATGGCTCCTCCCCGTGGCGTGCTTGCTCGATCGGCCATTCAGGGGTCAGCCGTCGTCGCGATCACGCTCGCCGTCGTCACCATCGTGATCTCGATCGCGGCTCTGCTCCTGATCGTCATGGTCACCATCCCGGTTCGACTCGTCGTCGCGGTCCCCCTTGTCCCGATCGTCGTCCCGGTCCCAGTTGCGCCGGTCGTCGTCATCGTCCCAGTGCTTGTGCCGGCTCCGATCTGAGACGGAAACGGCGAAGCGGACCTTTACCTCTCCGTCGTCGTCGACGTAGGTCTTGGCGACCAGGGTCACCTTGGCGCGTTCCTCGCCCGAAGCCAGTCTCACCTTGATCTTGTAGAAGGCCTTGGCGCCGTCGTCGGAGACGCCCGCTCTTGGCTCGCCCGCCTCGGCGGTCACGCCTTCAGGGGTGACGATCTCACCGAGAGTGATGATCGGGGCATTGCCCTCGAACGACACCGTGTAGGGGATGGTCACCGCTCCGTTGCCGAAGACGTCGGCCGACCACGATCCGGGACCGGTGACATCGGCGGTGGCATCGGCCTTCACCTGGGTCTGGATGGTGTTGCGTCTCACCTTGACCACGACCTCGGTGTCGCCGTCGCCGAGCAGGAACACCATCTTGTGGTCGCTCTCCTTGACCACGGTCGACCCGTCGGCGGGATCGAGCGCGACTGCGGCTATCTCGCCGTCCTCACCTCGAGTGATGGTCACGTTCAGACCCGTGCCCAGGACCGGCAGCGAGGAGAGGACTTCGGTGATCTCGTGCTCTGCGACCGCCGATTCCGGCTCGGTGACCGCGTTCTCCTCGGGATTGGCCTTGTCCCCACCGGCCGGCGCAACCCCGGGCGTGACCAGGATCACGGCCAAGGCGAGGCACAGGGTCAGGGCTTTTCGTCGGTATCGATGTTTCATCTCATGTCTCCTTGTCTCGAGCAGGTCAGTCACGGTCGTGCCGTTCGTCGTCCGACCACGAGTCGCCATCGGACGCCCACTCTTCGTCGTCCGACCGCCTGTCTTCATGAGGCTCCTCCTCTTCGTCGCCATCTCGTTCCTCGCGGGGTTCCTCGTCTTCCCCGCGGTCGTCTCGATGAGACCGGTCGCTTCCCCACTCCTCACGGTCCTCCTCGTCGCCGTCTCGATCGCGGTCGGCTCGCGGGCCCTCCCGCTCCGAGGCATGCTCGGTCCGAGGGCTCGATGACTCGGCGTCGGGGTCTTCGGCCGGTTCCACGGTGGGCGCGACAGATCCACCCTCGCGGCGCCGGTCCACGGTCGACGTCTCGACGGGAGTGCCGTCGGCGGGATCGAGCCGCTCGATGTCGATCTCGATCTCCCCGTCCTCGGGCCGAGGAGGGCTCACGTGATCGGGCCGGCTCACATCGGGCGGGTAGGGAATCTCGATGGGGAAGGGCAGTACCCGGGCGGCATCGGCGGCCACCTCCTGGAACGGTGCGGGCAGACCTCCCGCCAGGGCGATACCACCAGTGCCAAGCCCGAATGTGGACAGGACCGCGGCGGCGGTCCAGCGGAGCACTCGCCCCGGCCCGGCCGTTGTCGCCGACCTGGCCGCCGCCGCCGCACTGGCCACATGCCGCCGCCCCGTCATCTCGTCGGGAGGCAGCGAGAGGTCGGCAGCCAGAGCCGACAGGAATGAGGTGACGGCGGGTCTCGGCTCTGGCTGTCGCATGCGGTGTAACCGTTCCGGGATCGGTTTTCCTTACGTCTCGCCGAGGACTTCCTGCAGCGCCAGGCGCGCCCGAAGCTGAAGCTGCTCGACCGCACCCACGGTTCGCCCGGTCAGCTCGGCCACCTGGCTCGAGGTCCACCCACCGAGGGCACGCAGGATCAGGACCTCGCGCTGGTCGTCGGTGAGGAGGTCGAGGACGTCGAGCAGCTCATCGAGGGCAACTGCCGAGAGTGCATCCGCTTCGACGTCGTCCCGGGAGGGGATCGGCTCGTGCACGTCGGTGATGAGGGGCTCCTCGCGCCGGCGAGCCCAACGTCGTATCTGATCGACGCGACGCGTCCTGGCGATGGCGAAGACCCATGCCCTAAAACCCGCCGCATCACCCCGGAACGTCCCGATCTTGGAGGCGACCTCGACGAAGACAGACCCGAGAACGTCCTCCGGGTCGGGGACCCGGCTGGCGCGGAGATATCCGAACACCTGGGGCGCCAGCCAGCCGTAGAGGGCGCTCCAGGCCCGTTCGTCGCCACGGCGCGCCGCGGCGAGCAGGGAGGGGAACCGAGTCTCGGCCGGGGACGAGTATGGCGTCATGCGGATGCTGGAGAGAGAGCAGATCGGCCCCGCCCGCCTCGAGCGCCGCAGGCTGTATGTCAAGACGCCGGGACGGACCGGGGCGGGGTGGGGCTTAGTGCTCGCCGAGGGAGGCGGGAGCAAATCCCTGGGCCGTCCCGACGTACTTGACTGTCAAGTCGAGCCGCTTACCCGGTCGTCGCAAAGCTCAAACGGGATTTTTCAGGTTCGCGTCTCACCGTCGATCACCAGTTCGTCGACGACGCCGACCACGACGGCGCGGATCGCTCCCCAATCCAGACCCAGGATCTGGCGGGCGGAACTGCCCTCGTCGAGGATGAGCACCTTGTCGCCGACCCCGGCATCGACCACGTCGACCGCGATGGTGTAGCCCGAGGGGCTTCCGTTCTGGTCCTCGATGTCACAGAGGAGAAGCCGGTGCCGGTCGAGGACGGGGATGCTGATGGTGGAGACGACGGTCCCCACCACCTTTCCCACCTTCATCACTCCTCCTCCAGGTGGACGTCGTCGACTATCCCGACGATGGCGTGGTCGACCGGGACGAATCGATGCGGCAGAGCCTCGGCCGCCTCGCGCGAGGCGACGAAGTAGATCAGCTCGCCGGGTCCCGCCATCGACACCGCGTCGGCCGCGACCAGAGTGCCTCCCTGAGGGCGTCGTGCCTTGTCGAGTGGCTGGACGATCAGGAACCGCACCCCCTCCAGGCCGTCCACCTTCTCGGTCGCCACCACCCTCCCCGTCACGCGTCCCAACTGCATCTCAGCCCTCTCCCGCAGCAGACACCCGCTCGAGGAAGTGGAGGTCGGCGCGCAAGTTCTCCGCCATCTCCTCGTGGAGTTGGGCTATGAGGTCGAAGCGGACCAGGGCGCGATGGCTCTCCGCCCGGGCCACCGCCGCCTCCAGAGCAGCCTCGACGCCCCCGACCACTCCGGAGAAGAGGACGTAGCCCTTGCCTCCCAGACCGTCTGCGAGGCGGATTGCGGCCAGGTCGACATCGGCCGCCTTGACCCCGGCGTCGGCGGCGTCGATGGCGGCAGCCACCGAGGTGGTCTCGACCACGCCCAGGGCCTCCTCGCCGACCGGGGCGCGCCGGGCATCACCGGCGACTGCTGCCGCCACCGATGGATGGACGTCGGGAAGGAACACCATGTCGAGCAGTGACTCGGAGCCGACCGCGGTTCCGACCTCGACTGCCTCCTCCACGCTGGCCGTGTCGCCTTCGACCAGGACCAGGTACTTGCCCGGATGCACCGTCCCGGCATAGATGACTCCGAGAGGAGCCGCCTTGACCATCGCGTCGCCGGAGACGATGCCGGCGCTGATCGAGCCGAATTCGAAGATGGCGATCGCCGGCTCGCGCTCAGACAATGCGCAGGGCCCCGACCACGGTCACCCGTCGCACCCGGGAGAAGGTGCGGGGCCGGGTCAATCCCTCCCCGGTGGGGCTGGCGATGGAGAAAGAGGTGAACCCCTCTCCGCCCTGGCCCAGACCGTTGAAGTTGGAGCCGTTGGCCACGAAGATGCTGCAGTACATGGCCCGGGCCATCCGGGTGATGGTCTCGACGTTGGTGCTATGGATCGAGGCGGTGTGCCGGAAGCCGTGCTCGGAGCGCACCGCCAGGTCGATGGCGTCGTCGACGTTGCCCACCCGGACCACCGGCATCACCGGCATCATCTGCTCGGTCCAGACCAGGTTGTGCTCCCGTGGGACCTCGGCGACGAGGAGCCGGGTGTCGCCGTCGACGCTCACCCCTATCTCGGCGAGGATCTTGCCCGCGTCCTTCCCGATCCAGTCGGTGTTGATCATGCCAGGCTTTCCCGGCGGTCCCATCTCCTTGAAGATGACCCGCTCCAGCCGCCTCAGCTCGTGCTCCTTGAGCCGGTAGGCGCCGGCTGCGACCATCGACTGGACCAGGCGGTCGGCCACGGTGTCGACCACGATCGTCGTCTTCTCGTCGGTGCAGATCACGTTGTTGTCGAACGAGGCGCCTTTGACGATGGCCCGGCCCGCGTTCTCGATGTCTGCGGTCTGGTCGACGACGGCCGGCGGGTTGCCCGGCCCGGCGGTGATCGCCTTCTTGCTCGTCTTGAGCGCCTCTTTGACCACGCCTGGCCCGCCGGTGACCAGCAGGACCCGCACCTCCGGGTGGTTCATCAGCTCCTTGGCCGACTCCAGGGTGGGTGAGGGGATGGCGGTGACCAGGTCGGGCGGCCCGCCGGCGGCGACGATGGCACGATTCAGGATCTGGACGTTCTCCACCGACACCATGCGGGCATTGGGATGGACGTTGAAGGTGACCGCGTTGCCGGCCGACACCATGGCAATGGAGTTGTTGATGATGGTCGAGGTGGGGTTGGTGGTCGGCGTGATCGAGCCGATCACGCCGTAGGGGGCGTATTCGGTCACCATCATCCCGGCATCACCGGTCACCACCTGGGGCTCGAGGTCCTCGGGCCCGGGGGTCCGAGTGGTGACCAGGCGGTTCTTGATCGCCTTGTCCTCTCCACGTCCGAGACCGGTCTCCTCGGCGGCCATGTACCCGAGCCGCTCCCCCTCGCGCAGCATGGCCGCGCGCATCGCGTCGATGATGGCCTTGCGTGCCTCCAGCCCCATCTCCCGGTAGTCGAGAAACGCCTTCTGCGCGGCAGTCACCGCCCGGTCGATGTCGGGATGGATCCCGTCGCCGAGCTGTATATCGGAGAGGGCGATGTCGTCGGAGGCGCGCAGCGCCGGAGCCGCCCGGCCCGTCGTCTCAGCGGCGGCAACCCGGCCCTTGACCCGCTCGATGATGGCCTGGATCTCTGCGTCGTCGAGCATCGCTACCCGGAGGGCGCCTCCTCCCGACCCTTGTGGTACCGCTCCTCCCCGGCGACGTCCCACGAATCGACGATGGCCATGATCACCGCATCAACCGGGCGATCGCGGGTGAGCTCGGTCTGACGGGCCGAGCTGCCCGAGGCGAAGAGGACCACCTCGCCGACACCGGCGCCGACCGCGTCCACCGCCACCACATAGCTCCCGGTGTCGGCGCCATCGGAGTCGAGTTGACGGACGACGAGGAACTTCATCCCCTCCATGAGGGGCTCCTTCCGGCTGGCGACCAGAGTCCCGGTGACCCTGCCTAGATGCACGGTGCCTTCTCCTGCCTAGTCCTCCGACCAGTGACTGCGTTAACCGAGGTCTTCCTGTGCCTGGTCCTGGCGCCCCAGCGGGAGCACGAGGTCGATGTTGACGTGCGGCCTGGCGATGACATGGGTGGCGATGACCTCGCCCACCTTCTCGGCGCCACGGACCCCGGCGTCGACCGCGGCCTTGACCGCGGCCACGTCGCCCCTCACCACGGCGGTGACGTATCCGCCCCCGGTCTTCTCCATGCTCACCAGCTCGACCTTGGCCGCCTTGACCATGGCATCGGCCGCCTCGACCATCGCCGGGAAGCTACGAGCCTCGATCATTCCCAGAGCTTCAGCCATGAAGCTCCTCCTTTCCTTGTGTTCTGTTCACCGACTCAACCCGATCCACCGGCGTCACGCCCGGACAGACCCTCCAGGGCCGCCACCGCTGCCTGCCATCCGACGTCGATGTCCCGCTCCTCCCCGCCCAGATAGACACGGCCCATCGAGCCGAAGCTGCGCACCTCGAGGACATTGATCTCGGCCGCCTTCTCCGCCTCGTTGGCGGCGAGAGAGGCGTAGGCGGCGGGCTCGCACTCGAGGACGTACAGGGTCTGGCCGGGGATGATCATCTGCCCGTGACGGGTCCGGTTGATCAGTTGGGCATGGTGGTCGTCGAGACGGCGGATGATCTGGGAGGAGAGGATGCGCGGCTTGATCCGGTCCTCCTCGCTTGCCTCGATGGCATCGAGGATGGCGGCGCCGGCGGCTCGGGTCTCGGCCTGGTCGGGCGAATGCACCTCGAGCACTCCGTAGTAGCGCTCGATGATCTGGAGCCCGGGCTTGACCGAGGTTGCCTTGAGGGCGACATCGGAGAGCCGGTTGATCTCGATCCCCGGGGCCACCTCGACCCAGAGCGAGGCGTCGTTGGCCAGGGGAAGGAAGCCTTGAGCCACCGTCCCCAGGAAGGCGGCGTATTGCGGCTGGAGGCTGTCCAGGAACGCAAACGACCTCAGCTCAATACCTCTCGTCACCGCTACCTCCATCCTTCCCGCCGACGATCTCGATCCCGGCCGAGGCTCCGATTCTGGTCGCGCCGGCGGCGATCATGTCCTCCGCGTTCTCCGTGGTGCGGACACCGCCCGACGCCTTGACCCCCATGTCCGGTCCCACCGTCTCCCTCATCAGCGCCACGTCGTACACGGTGGCCCCGCCGGGCCCGAACCCGGTCGAGGTCTTGACGAAGTCGGCCTTGGCCTGCTTGGCCAGAGCGGAGGCGACCACCTTCTCCTCGTCGGTGAGCAGAGCCGTCTCCAGGATCACCTTGCACAGGGCACCCACCTCGTGGGCGGCGTCGACCACCTTCTCGATGTCCTTGAGGACCAGGGCGTGGTCGCCCGACTTGAGGGCGCCGATGTTCAGCACCATGTCGACCTCACGGGCGCCGTCACGGAGCGCCCGACGCGCCTCCATTGCCTTGACCTCCGGGGTGGTCGCACCGAGCGGGAACCCGATCACGCTGCAAACCGCGACCGGAGTGCCGCGCAGGTTCTCCGCCGCTCGCTTCACCCAGGTCGGGTTGATGCACACCGAGGCGAAGTGGTATTGCTCCGCCTCCCGGCACAGCTGGTCGATGTCCGCGGCGGTGGCCTCCGGCTTGAGCAGGGTGTGGTCGATGTAACGGGCCATGTCGAGCGGGACCTCGGCCGCCTCGCCGTGGAAGGCGACCCGGTCGGCCCCGTTGGCCACCACCTCGCGCACCTTCTCCCCGGTGTCGCACACGTCGTAGCGGGCGGAGAGGGCGGCGAGCACCTCCCGGGTCACCACCTCGACCAGGGCATCCCGGTTCATCCTCGTTCCTGTCTCATGCCTGCTTGGGAGTATTGCCGTTCGATGGCATCGATCTTGGCAACCCTACGGGCGTGCCGGTCGCCGCCCCACTCGACCGAGAGCCACTCCTCGACGATCTGCCAGGCGAGAGCGTCTCCGATCAGGCCGGCGCCGAGAGTGATGACGTTGGCGTGGTTGTGCTCCCGACTGTTGCGGGCGGAGGAGATGTCGTAGCACAGGGCGGCGCGGACCCCGGGCACCTTGTTGGCCACCATGGCGGAGCCGATCCCCGCCCCGTCGACGATCACACCGTATCGACACGATCCAGAGGCAACCTCCCGGGCCACGGCATGGGCGAAGTCGGGATAGTCCACGGCCTCGTGCGAATCGGTACCGCAATCGAGCACGTCGTAGCCGGCCTCCCTCAACCTGAATCCGAGCTTCTCCTTGAGCGGATAGCCGCCATGATCGGCGCCGATGGCGATGCGCACCTTGGATTCGTCGATCCGGGGCGGAGGGGGGAGCGGTCGGTCCTCGGAGGCGGCTGACGGCCCCGAGCCGACGACTCCGTCGAGGACACGTTCGACCAGGGAGCGAACTTCGCTCTCGGAGGGGCCCGGACCTGCTGGGAGAGTCATCTGGCTGGGTACGGCCTCCTCACCGGGCCCATCCTAGGAAGATGCCGTTGCGCCCACGGTCTCGGTCCGGCCCAGTTCTTATGATGCGGTGCATGGCCGATCGGGATCCTGCCTTTCTCTGGGAGACCGAAGTGCTCCGCGCCTCGGCGCCTTCCCGGGCGGAAGGACCGACTCCACGGGAAGAAGCGTCGCCGGCGACAGGGTGGTTGACATTGCGCGAGGCGAGCGAGGCGACCGGGATCCCGGCGTCGACGCTTCGCAACTGGGCGCGCAAAGGGAAGATCCCGACCACACTCGAGGAGACCCCGTCGGGCCCGAGACGCATGGTCACCCGGCATGGAGTCGTGACGCGTGCCCGTGAGCTCGGTCACCCGGTGAGGGCATCGGGCGATTCCGCACCCCGTCGCGATGTGGTGGCCGCGCCGGCGTCGCCCCCTCCCCCGGACCAACCGTCGCCACCGCCGGGGACGATGCTGGTTCCGATCGACGCCTGGGACAAGATGCTCATCCAACTCGGCAACCTGCACCAGGCCGGCCAGCAGCTCGCCGAGGCGAGGGAACGGGCAGCCCGGGCCGAGACCGAGGCGGCTTTCCTCCGGGAGCGTCTCGCCGAGTACCGGGCGACGGGCTCAGCCGCGGAAGCGGCGCCGCCGCCGCCTCCTCCCACCGAGGAGGGCCCGGTGGGCGGCGACCACCGCGAACAGGCCAAGCCGGTGAAGATGCCCTCGTTCACCGCCTACCTGTGGCGGATGGCAGCCTCGGGCCGCCGCCGCCGCTAGCCGTTCAGGCGGTGGGACCGCTGATCAGGCGGTAGGTGACGTCCTGGTCGAGACCCATCTCCATGACGAAGCCGACCATCTCACCGGTCTCCTCGTCGGGGATGTTCAGGTCCATCGAGATGGCGGCCGACGAGCTCGTCTCCGACTGCCGCGAGATGCCGGCCTCGGCATCGAACCAGGTCCTGCTGTCGGCGGTTGCCCCGTCGACCCGGATCAGGAACTGAAGCTCGTCGAGCATCAGCTCGAGCTCCGCCAGCTCTTCGGCCGAGGCGTCCTCCGTTGCGAAGGCGCCGAACATGCCGGCGAAGAACTCGGCCAGATCGAACTCGATCAGCGAGGTGGTCGAGTTGGTCTCGATGACGTGGACCTCGGTCCCGTCCAACTCCTCGACACCCGTCACCGTGCTCGTGATGCTGGTCACGATCGGGTCCTCGCCCAGACCAGGGGTCTCCACCTCGTCGGTCCAGGTGTCGCCGACCGCTACCTCCTCGTCGGAGAACGGAGGGCCGATGAACTGGCCCGGATCGAGGCCGGGAGCCGGGCTGCCGCCGCCGCCGAGAGCGCCCAGGTCGCCGAACATGCCGGCCAGCGGGTCGTCGCTCCCTTCGGGACCGGCCTGGATGACGTTGCCCTGCTCGTCCACGACGACGGTGACGTCGATCGGCTCGAGGGATGCGAAGTCGGGGGGCTGCTCCGACTCCACCGACTCACCGTCGATGGTCCCGGTCACACTCACGTCGGCGAACTCACCGGTGATGTGCACCTCGTAGGTGCCCGGCTCGGGCCCGTCGGAGACGACATGGGTGAAGGTGGCGGTCCCGGCGACATCGATCGATGCATTGCCGGGCACCTCCTCGCCCCCCATGAGCGAGGCGTCTCCCGAGGCGGTCATCTCGATGTGCTGGTCGAGTGCGACCTCGTAGTTGAACTCGTCGCCGGAGGAGAGGGTGTAGGTGAGCAGGACCGCCTCCGGCGCGGGGACGGTGGTGCTGGTGGTGGTGGTCTCGGCGGCGGTGCTGGTGGTTTCGTTCCCGGAGCCGGTGTTGCACGCGGCCAGGGCGAGGGCCCACACGACGATCATGGGGAGGTGACGCTTCATACGGACACGTTATCGGTATCCAGGGCCTTTCTTTTAGCCGTTCGGCGCCTTGTAACTTCGGGTCCGCATGAATCCGTGGACCCCGCTCGTGGTGGCGACCCTCGGGTGGGGCTCGGCGGCGGTCCTCACCAGAGCGCTGCTCAACAGCGGCGTGTCGACTTTCGTAGTGGTGCCGACCCGGTTTGGCATCGCCCTCGGCATCCTGGTCGTCGTCTCCAGGTTCTGGACGCGGTTCGGCGCCCCCGATCGGCGCCAGTGGGGCCGGGGGGCGATCCTGGGGACGGTGGCCCTGGCCCTGCCCAACACCCTGTTCACGATGGGGCTGGAGGATCTCCCGGTGAGTCTGGGCGGGCTGCTCGTCGCCTTGATCCCCATCGCCACCGTCGGTGGGGCCCACTTCCTGGTGGACGGGGAACGGTTCAACCCTCAGTCGATCCCGGGCCTGGTGGTGTCACTGATCGGGACCGGAGTCCTGGTCGGCCTGGGGGGAGGGGCGATGGAGGGCGTCGGCGACCTGTGGCGGGGTGTCGGGGTCTCGCTGGTCGCCGTGGTCCTGGCCGGTCTCGGTGGAGCGTTGACCCGGCGTTACGCCCTCGAAGTGGGCGGTGACGGTCTGGTCATACCGCAATTCGCCGTCGCCACCGCGATCAGCCTGGTGGCGGTCCCGTTCCTCAACACCACGCCGTTGAGCACGATCGAGCCTTCGGGATGGGCACTGCTCATCGCACTCGGCTCGGTCGCCACCGCGGTGCCGTTCAGCGCTTTTC
>DASUSU010000364.1:0-6367 GCA_036374915.1 Acidimicrobiia bacterium
CTTCCTGGCGTTGCTAGAGCTGGCTCGCTGGGGGCTGATCGAGGTATCCCAGGAGGACTGGCTGGCCGAGATCCGGGTGAGGGATCGCGGGGCGGGGAGCCGCGACCTGACGTCTGAGTGGGCCTCGTGAGAGAGACAGCCGCGCTGGAGGCGATTCTCTTCGTGACCGAGGCACCGGTGCCGATCGGTGAGCTCGCCGAAGTCCTCGAGTTGCCCCAGAAACGGGTGGAGGACCTGCTGGCCGAACTGGGCGAGGAGTTGGAACAGCGCGGCTCGGGTCTTGTCCTGAGACAGGTGGCCGGGGGCTGGAGGCTGTACTCCAACCCCGACGCCTACCCGTTCCTCGAGCGATTCTCGGCTTCGGCGACTGCCCGCAAGCTCTCCCCGGCTGCGCTCGAGACCCTCTCGGTGGTCGCTTACCGCCAGCCCGTGGCTCGGAGCCAGATCACCGAGATCCGGGGGGTCGACTCCGACTCGGCGGTGCGCACATTGGAGCGTCTCGGCCTGGTGGAGGAGAAGGAGCGACTCAACCTCCCGGGAAACCCGGCGGTGTACGTCACCACCGATCTCTTTCTGGAGAAGATGGGGCTGGAGACACTGTCGGAGCTTCCCCCGCTGGCCGACCACATCCCACCGGCCTCGACCGTCGATTCCCTCGAGGAGACGCTCCGCCCCGGGATCGCCTGAGCCATGGCCGATGCGATCCGGGTCCAGAAGGCCGTGGCCGACGCCGGCCTGATGTCGCGTCGAACTGCCGAGGATGCGATCCGTGAGGGCCGGGTGGCGATCGACGGGAGACCCGCGGTCCTCGGGGACCGGGTCGACGTCAGCGTCCAGCAGGTGACCCTCGATGGGATCCCGATACCGGTCAACCCGGATCTCGAGACGTATCTCCTCTACACGCCTCCCGGCGTCGTGTCCACGGCCTCCGACCCCGAGGGGAGACGGACCGTGGTCGACCTGGTGGCCGGCGCCGGCCGGTTGTTCCCGGTCGGCCGGCTCGACTACGACTCGGAGGGGCTGATCCTGCTCACCAACGACGGAGACCTGGCAAATCGGGTCACCCATCCTCGTTATGGCATCGTCAAGAAGTACCTGGCCCTGGTCGGCGGTGGCCCGACCAGGGCCGACGTCAAACGCCTCGTCGAGGGCATCGACCTCGAGGACGGGCCGGCCCGGGCCCTCTCGGCGTCGATCGTGGGCCGTCAGGGCGGTGAGACCATGGTGGAGCTGACCATGGGGGAGGGGCGGAACCGTGAGATCCGTCGCATGTTCGAGGCAATGGGATTCCGGGTCATCCGTCTGGTCAGGACCGCGATCGGCCCGATCAGCGACCGCTCGTTGAAGCCGGGCCAGTCCCGACGTCTCTCCACCTCCGAGATCCGCGACCTGCTCGCATCTGGCTCACCTGGTGATCGATGACCGGGCCCAGGGGCATCGCCCCACTGCAACGGCCGGTCGACGCGGTGATCAGGCCCCCCGGGTCGAAGTCACAGACGATCCGCGCTCTGCTGGCCGCGGCGCTCGCCGAAGGACGATCGAGACTGGACCGACCCCTCGAGTCCGATGACACCGCCTTCGCCAGGCGGGCACTGGGTCAGCTCGGAGTCGGGATCGAGACGGCGCAGGAGCAGTGGGTTGTCGAGGGAACAGCGGGGACACTCCAGCCCGCACCGGGCCCGATCGATGTGGGTGCCTCGGGGCTGACCGCCCGGGCCATGATCGCAGTGGCCTCCCTGGTGAGCGGGACCACCACCGTGGTCGGGCGGGATCGGCTCCCGGAGCGCCCGATGGGTGGTCTGGTCGAAGCGCTGCGCGGTTTGGGCGTCGAGGCGGTGGACACCGGGGGCCGACTCCCGGTGACCGTCGTCGGAACCGGGGGTTTGCCCGGGGGAACCGTCGAGGTGGCGTCGGATCAGACGACGCAGTTCGCCACCGCGCTGCTCATCGCCGCACCTCTGGCCCAGGGCCCGCTGCACATCGTCCCCATCGGATTGGAGGGGTCACACCGATACCTGGACCTGACCATCGAGACGATGCGTCGATTCGGGGCACGAGTCGACCGCACCGATTCGGGCTATCAGGGGTTCCCGACCGGTTACACCAGCGTCGAGTTGGAGATCGAGCCGGATGCCTCCGCCGCCGTCTACCCGATGATCGCCGCCGCGATCAGCGGTGGTCGAGTGACCATCGACGGTCTCGGGTCACGATCGATCCAACCCGACATGGACGTGGCCGGCGTACTGGCCACCATGGGTTGCGACCTCGAGCAGAACGACACCGCGACCACCGTCGATGCCCGCGGTCGCCGGCTCCAGCCGATCGACGTCGACCTCTCCGGCTCTCCCGACGGTTCCCTGGCGGTCGCAGTGGCGGCATTGTTCGCCTCCGGCCCCTCCCGGCTCCGTGGCCTGGGCTCACTCCGCTTCAAGGAGTCTGACCGTCTCTCCGCACTGGCCACCGAGATCACCAGGCTGGGCGCCGGGGCCCGGGTCGAGGGGACCGAGCTGGTGATCACTCCGGCGGCGATGAGGCCAGCCCGCATCGAGACCTACGGGGACCATCGCATGGCCATGTCCTTTGCCCTTGTCGGGCTGGGTGTTCCCGGGCTCGAGATCGCAGACCCCGAGGTGGTGGCCAAGACCTGGCCCGGTTTTTGGGACATGCTGGACCGGCTCTCGGAGCCGAACCCCTGATCTGACCACGCGGCTCGTCGGCATCGCGCTAGGTTGTCTCCCACGGAGAGGGACGACCCGGTCCCCAGCCCCCATTGTCCGAATACCCCCATAGGACACCCTCAGGGATCGGGTCCCTTCTCCGCTCTGCCCGATAGGCTCATTCGGTGCTTCGACCCGCTCTCATCGTGACCATGGACGGGCCGGCGGGCACGGGCAAGAGCACGGTGAGCCAATTGGTGGCGGACCGCCTCGGGATCCCCCGTCTCGACACCGGCGCCTTCTACCGTGCCGCCGGTCTCGCCGCCCTGCGCTCCGGCGTCGACCTCGACGACCACGTCGCCGTGGCCGACCTGGTGGCCAGGCTCCAACTCGACCAGGTCGACAACCGGATGCTCATGGACGGCGTCGACGTCTCCGAGGAGATCCGCACCCAGATCGTCACCGAGGCGTCCTCCCGGGTGTCGACCCACCCCGACGTCCGAGGGCTCCTGGTCGTTTACCAGAGGGAGTGGGTGGCTCGCCACGACAACCGGGCGGTCGTCGAGGGCCGGGACATCGGCTCGGTCGTGTTCCCCGACGCCTCGGTGAAGGTGTACCTCGATGCCAGACCCGAGGTCAGGGCGAAGCGTCGTGCCGGCCAGACCGGGGAGGAGTACGACCAGGTCCTCGACGGGCTGCGAGCGCGGGACCAACGAGATTCGACCCGCCACGCATCTCCATTGACCGTCCCGGAGGGGGCTGTCGTCGTCGACACCTCCGACATGGAGATTGCGGAGGTGGTCGACCGGGTGGTCGGGCTGGCGGCGGGGGTCGCCGGCTGATTCGGCCGATTCCGGCGGGGAAGCTTGGGTCCCCTGCCGCCCTACCATGACCATATGAGTGTGGAGAGGGTTCTGGTCGCCCAGCCCCGCGGCTTCTGCGCCGGGGTGGAGATGGCGATCAAGGCCCTGACCTGGATGACGCGGATCTTCGACGGTCCGGTCTACTGCTATCACGAGATCGTCCACAACGAGTGGGTGGTCAAGGCGTTCGAAGGCGTCGGGGTGGTCTTCGTCGACGACATCGCAGAGGTCCCGGTGGGTGCCCCGGTGATGCTCTCGGCCCATGGCTCCGCCCCCGAGGTGGTCTCCGGGGCCGCCGCCCGCGCCGCCGTCGTCATCGACGCAGTGTGCCCGCTGGTGACCAAGGTCCATCACGAGGTGAAGCGGATGGCCCGCGATGGATTCGAGATCATCTACGTGGGCCACGAGGGACACGACGAGGCGGTCGGCACCGTGGCAGAGGCTCCGGCTGCGATCAGACTGGTTGAGCCGGAGACCGGTCTCGGTGAGTACCAGCCGGCCGACCCGGCCAAGGTGGCCCTCCTCGCCCAGACCACCCTTGGCGTCCACGAGTGGATGACGGTCATGGACGATGCCCGTGCCCGGTTTCCAGGTCTCCAGATGTCGCGCAAGTCCGACCTCTGCTATGCCACGACCAACCGTCAGGAGGCGGTGCGGCAGCTAGCAGGCGAGTGCGACCTGGTGCTGGTGGTCGGGTCGCACAACTCATCGAACACACAGGCCCTGGTTCGGGTCGCCCGCGAGAACGGGGTGGCCGCCCAGCGGATCGACTCGGCGGCAGACATTGAGAGCTCCTGGCTCGACGGGGTCACCACGGTGGGGCTCACCGCCGGGGCGTCGGCGCCCGACCATCTGGTCCAGGAGGTCATCGACCGTCTCGCCCCCACTGCCGGCTTCGAGCTGTGGTCGACGATCGAGGAACAGGAGTACTTCCCGCTGCCACCTCAGCTCCGGGCTTTCGTCACCACCCTTCAGACGCTGGTCGAGGCCGGCGTCACCGCCCGCCACCCGGGCCGGGACGGCCGGCTGCAGAAGGACCGGGAGTGGACGGCCACCGAGGCCCTCGACGTGGTCAGCGCCTGATCGCGGCCTCAGCGAGAATGACCTCTCAGTGAGCACACTCCCGGTAGTAGCCGTGGTCGGTCGCCCCAACGTGGGCAAGTCGACGCTGGTCAACCGGATCATCGGTTCGAGGTCGGCGGTGGTGGAGGAGATGCCCGGGGTCACCCGGGATCGCCGTGAGTTCGAGGCAGACTGGGCGGGACGGGATTTCGTCCTGGTCGACACCGGCGGATGGGAGGTCAAGCCCTCCGGCGAGCTCAACGTCTCGATCAGGGAACAGGCCGAGGCCGCCGTCTCCGGGGCCGATGCGGTCGTCTTCGTCGTAGACGGGACCGCAGAGCTGACCGACGACGACACCGGGGTCATATCCATCCTCCGCTCGGCGCGCGTTCCGGTGGTGCTCGCCGCCAACAAGGTCGACAACGTCGCCCAGGAAGCGAACACCGACCGCTTCTGGGGTCTCGGCTTGGGGGAGCCGCACCCGATCAGCGCTTACCACGGCCGGGGAGTCGGGGAGTTGCTCGACGAGGTGGTTGCCCGCCTCCCCGAACCGAAAGACGAAGAGACACAGGAGGAGGTTCCCCGGGTGGCGATCGTGGGCCGGCCCAACGTGGGCAAGTCGACTCTCCTCAACAAGCTGCTCGGAGAGCAGCGGGTGATCGTCTCCGACGTGCCCGGGACCACGAGGGACCCCATCGACGTGGACATCGAGCTGGAAGGGAAGCGGTACCGGCTCATCGACACCGCCGGGATCAGGCGAAAGCCGCAGATCAGCGAGGACTCCGACTTCTACGCGGTGTTGCGGGCCCGGGAGGCACTGGCCGGCGCCGATGTGGCCGTCCTGCTGGTCGACGCCACCGAAGGGGTCACCCATCAAGACCAGCGCATCGCCCGCGAAGCCGTCGACGCAGGGGTGGGACTGGTCATCGTCCTCAACAAGTGGGACGCCATCGACGAGGAGCAGCGCGAGCTGACGGAACGGTCGCTGCCCGACCGGTTCGGGTTCGTCGGCTGGGCGCCGGTCCTGCGCATGGCGGCCAAGACCGGGGCGCGGATGCAGCGGCTCCCCGGCGCGATCGAGGCAGTGATCGAGGCGCGGCGGACCCGTCTCTCCACCGGTCAGCTGAACCGGGCGGTTCGGCAATGGACTGCCGCCCATCCTCCTCCGGTGAGGAAGGGCCGACGCCCCAAGATCCACTACGCGGTCCAGGCCGGCACCGCTCCTCCGACCTTCGTGCTCTTTCTCTCCGGCGGCACCCTCGGGGACGACTACCTGCGCTTTCTGGAGAACCGGCTCAGGGAGGAAGCCGACTTCACCGGAAACCCGGTGCACATCGTGGCCCGCGCCGGGGAACGCCGATGAGTGAGGGGCCTGTCCCCGGAGACGGGGAGCAGGAAGAGATCAAGGCCCCGTTCAGCTTCAAGCTGATGATCGCCCTCACCGTTGCCTATCTCGGCTGGAGGCTGGTCCAGGCGGTCGCCTGGTTGGTGGACAAGCTGAGCTGAGCCCCCGGGGCGCGCGGTGGGGCCGGCTTAGTCCTCGTCCCGGTCCTCGTCCCGGTTCTCACTCGACCCGAAGGTTGCCTCGAGCCCGGTGATCAGCGCCGCCATCTCGGCATCGTCCAGCCGTGCCTCGGAGTGGAGCAGAGTGAAGACCCGGGGTGGCATCGACCCGTCGCGAACCGTCTCCGCACTCTCGCTGCTCTCGTCGTCGGGGTCCAGCCCCCACTCCGACCAGTTGGCATGAGCCCGACCCGAGTCCACATCCCGCTGCACCAGCCATGA
>DASUSU010000365.1:0-26540 GCA_036374915.1 Acidimicrobiia bacterium
TCCGCTGGGCCGGGGGACAACTACCGTGGGCCACGATGAACCGCCAGCCCGACATGCGTCAGCTCATGGCCCAGGCACAGAAGATGCAGCAGCAGCTCGCTGCCGCCCAACAGGAGCTGGCTGCACGCACGTTCGAGGGAAGCGCCGGTGGCGGGATGGTCGTCGCCACGGTCACCGGCGCCCACGAGCTGGTCGAGATATCGATCTCCCCCGAAGTGGTCGATCCCGACGACGTGGAGATGCTTCAGGATCTGGTGGTCGCCGCGGTGCGTCAGGCGTTCGAAGCCGCGTCGAGCGCGGCGTCCGACGAGCTGGGAGGGCTCACCGGAGGTCTCGACCTCGGTGGCCTGCTCGGTTGATGTTCGAGGGGCCGGTCCAGCGTCTCATCGACGAGATGGCCCGTCTCCCCGGGATCGGGCAGAAGACCGCACAGCGCCTCGCCTTCCACATCCTCAGCGTCGAGGAGGCCGACGCCCGCCGTCTCGCCACCGCCATCAACGACATGAGGGATCAGGTGACCCTCTGTGAGCGCTGTTTCAACGTGGCGGCCGGAGACGAGTGCGCCGTCTGCCGCGACACGCGCCGGGACACCTCGTTGGTGTGTGTGGTCGAGCGCCCCCAGGACATAATCGTGGTCGAGCGCACCCAGGAGTTCCGGGGGCGTTATCACGTGCTGGGCGGGTCGCTGTCACCGATCAACGGGGTCGGCCCCGGCCAACTCCGGATCGAGGAGTTGCGGGGGCGCATCGGCAGGGAGGAGATCAAGGAGTTGATCATCGCAACCAATCCCACCATCGAGGGCGACGCCACCGCCATGTACCTGGCCCGGGAGCTGAAGCCGCTCGGGGTCAGAGTCACCCGTCTCGCCTCCGGGCTCCCGGTCGGCGGCGACCTCGACTACGCGGACGAGCTCACCTTGGGTCGCGCCCTGGCCGGGAGGATGGAGCTCTAGGGCCCGCCCCGGGACAGTGTTCGGTCCCGCATCTCCGTAACCTTGCCCGGGTGCACCCCATTCACATCGTGTGGGATTGGAACGGGACCCTGCTCGACGACCTCGACATCGTGATCGAGTCGCTCAACGTCGGCACCGCCCGGTTCGGCGTGGGCCCGATCGACCACGACGGGTACCGCGACCACTTCACCCGGCCGGTTCGAGGGTTCTACGAGTCCTTGTTCGCCCGTCCCGTCTCCGACATGGAATGGGCCCAGCTGAACAAATCATTCCATGACGAGTACGAGGCTCGGGCTGAGCGGGCCCCGTTGACGACGGGTGCCCGGGAAGCGATCGACCGGGTGGTCGAGCTGGGTTGGTCCCAATCGCTGCTGTCGATGTCGATGCACGATCACCTGCTCGAGATCGTGGCCTCGCATGGGATCGCCGAGCGTTTCGTCGCCATCGACGGGCTCCCCGGCGCGACCGGAGGGCTGAAGGCACGCCATCTGGAGACCCACCTCGCCAAGATACGGAGAGAGCCGAACACCGTCCTGCTCATCGGCGACACCCCCGACGATGCAATGGCCGCCCGAGGCGTCGGCGCCGGGATCGTCCTCTATGACGGAGGGTCACATCATCTCGACGCTTTGCACGCACTCGGCGCCCCCGTTGCCGCCACCCTCGACGAGGCTCTCGATCTGGCGGTGCAGCTGGCCGAGAGCGATGCATTCGAGGCCTCGGGGTGAGCCGGCGTCGCGTCCTCTCCGTGCTCACCGCATCAGCGGCGGTGCTGGCGTTGGGCTATGTCGTCGCGGTCGCCTCCCGTTCCCTGCCGGGGACCGCCGAAGGCGAGCCTCTGATCGATTTCGACTTCCGGCCCGATCTCGACCTCGGCCCCCTGATTGCATGGGTCCTGATCACCCTTGCCGTTCTCGGCGCGTTTCTCTTCGCCCTCGGCCTGCGAGAGATCCGGTCCCGCGAGTCGGCGAGACGGCGCAGCCTTCTCGGCGTTGTGATCGGTCTGCTCCTCTTCGTCGCCATCGCCCGGTGGCTGCGGCCCGCAGCCGAGGCCCTGCTCGGCGAGGGGGCGGCCGCCGGCGACTCTGCCACCGAGGTCCTCGGTGACGAGCCTCGGACCGGGGCCGGAGGGTGGCTGTTCAGCATCCTGCTCGCCGCGGTCCTGGCCGCGGCGTTGACCAGGATCGGCCTCTCGATCAAGACCGCACCGGCCACATTCGGGCCTGTTGAGGAAGCGAGGGTCGCCGTGCCATGGGACGCGGGACAGGCGCCGCTGACCCGTGAGCTGGGAGACGACCCGCGCTCTAGGGTCATCGCCGCCTACGAGCAGTTCGAGCGGGGGTTGGCCGCCCTGGGGCGGCCGCGCCGCGATTCGGAGACCACCGCCAGGCACGCATGGCGGGCGAGTAGCGAGCTCGATCTCGCCCCCGACGATGTGGGCGAGCTGGTGCGACATCACTCGGTGGCACGGTACGGGGTTGCGCCGCCGACGGAGTCGGACGCGGTTTCCGCCGAAGGGTCGGCAGCGCGGCTCACCGCAGGCATGGGCGGATGACCGGTCTCCTCGCTCGGGCCGCCCTCATCGCCGCGGTCGCCGCCCTCGCCTTGTCCCAGCTCGATGGCGGTGAGGAGCTCTTGGTCTGGGAGCTGGTGCTGGTGGGGATCGTGATCTGGGAGCTGCGTCGACTTCCCGGTGGGCACCTCGCCGACGATCCAGCTCTGTTCGACCTCCACCCGGAGGAGCCGAGACGTCTTCCCCGCGCGGTGTCCTCGATCGAGCTCGGTGTGATCGACGCCGTGTCGGGGCATTTGAGCCCGGAGCGGAGGCTGCAGCCGACCCTGCGCCGGATCGCTGGTCACCGGTTGCGGCGACTCGGGGTCGGTTTCGACACGCCCAGGGCGGTCGCGCTGCTCGGCGAGCAGGAGTGGTCGTGGCTGGCCGACCCGGGAGAGGACACACCCTCTACCGAGATGGTCGAGAAGGTCGTCTCGAAGCTGGAGGGGATGTGAGCGCTCCCGCCATCGACGCCGGACGTGTCGGCGAGCTGGCGGGTCGGCTTCTCGACGAGGTGGAGAGGGCAGTGATCGGGAAGCGAGAGTCGTTGGAGCTGGTCCTGATGGCGCTCTTCGCCGACGGCCATGTGCTCATCGAGGACCTGCCCGGATTGGCCAAGACCCTCCTGGCCAGGTCGTTCGCCGCCGCCGCCGACCTCGATTTCAGCCGGGTCCAGTTCACCCCCGACCTCATGCCCATGGACATCACCGGTTCGCTGGTGATGAGCCCTGAGACAGGCCGGCCCGAGTTCAGACCGGGGCCTGTCTTCTCCAACCTCCTGCTCGCCGACGAGATCAACCGGGCCCCGGCCAAGACCCAATCGTCGCTGCTCGAGGCGATGCAGGAGCGTCAGGTAACCGCCGACGGTGTCACGAGACAGCTCGGCCCTCCATTCCTGGTGATCGCCACCCAGAACCCGATCGAGTACGAGGGGACCTACCCGCTTCCCGAGGCGCAGATCGACCGGTTCCTCGCCCGGGTCAGGCTGGGGTACCCCGACCGGGAGGCGGAGTGGCAGATACTGCAGAGCCGGGCACACCGCGGCTCCGACGAGGTCGACCTCGACCAGGTGATCGACCGCCCCACCCTTCTCGGCATCCAGGCGATGGTGGAGCGAATCCACGTCTCTGAGTCTGTGGGCAAGTACATCATCGACCTGGTGGCTGCGACCCGGAGCTCTGGGCGGGTCAGAGTCGGGTCCAGCCCGCGCGGCTCGCTTGCGTTGATGAAGCTGGCCCGGTCGAAGGCGGCGATCGAAGGCCGGGCATTCGTCATCCCCGACGATGTTCAGGCGGTGGCGGTGCCGGCGCTGGCCCACCGGCTCATCCTGCGTCCCGAGTTCTGGGCCCAGGACCTCAACGAGGAGCGAGTGATCGTCGAGATTCTCGATCAGGTGCCCACACCACCGGCACGACCGACCGACCTGATGCCGTGATCGCGATCCCCAGCCCCAGCCTGCGCGCCTACGTGACCGCGGGCATCGTCGGGCTGGCCGCCGCGCTCGCCGTGGGTGATCCCGCCCCGGGGCTGATCGGGGCCGGTTTGCTGGTCCTGGCGGTCATCGGGCTGGCCGGAGGCTCCGCGCCCCGAGTGCAGCTGACCGCGCACGACTTGCCCGTCTCGGTCATCGAGGGAGAAGAGGTCGAGGTGACGATCCGGGTCTCGGTGGATCAGCCGGTGACCCGCACTCACCTCGATTTGGGTCTGTCCGGGCTGGAGATCAGCGACGTGGTCGGGGGGCGGAGGGTCGGTCCCTCCACCTTGTCTCTCGTCGGTGCCCGGGAGGCCACCGAGATCCGGGTGACGCTCCGAGCGACCCGATGGGGCCGGGCCGTCCTCGGCCCGATGTGGCTCTACATCGACTCTCCCCTGGGGATGTTCGACCTGCGTTTCGAGGGCTCGGAGCGTCATCAGATCACGGTTGTGCCGGCGGAGATCATGCTGCGCACGCTCCTGGCGCCCCTGGAGACCAATCTCCATGCCGGCGACCTCGTCTCCAAGCATCGGGGCATTGGGTCCGAGTTCGCCGATCTGCGGCACTTCCGGCACGGCGACGACCCGCGCTCGGTCAACTGGCGGGTCTCCTCACGATCCGACCGGCTTTGGGTCAACGATCGGCACCCGGAGCGAAACGGCGACGTCCTGCTCCTGGTCGACGCCCAGGTCGAGCCGGGCACCGAGCTGGAGACGATCGTCGATCGTTCGGTGCGGCTCGGTGCGGCCCTGCTCCGGGCTCATGGGAGGAGACACCACCGTCTCGGGCTGATCACGCTCGACGGCCTGTGCCGGTGGGTCTATCCGGGCATGGGGGAGTGGCACCGGCGTCGTCTTCTCGAACAGCTCATCGGGGTGGCTCCGGGCGAGGTCATGTGGGAGGCCGCAGAGCGCGCCGTGATCAGGGCGGCGCGACGACCGTCGCTGGTGGTCGCCCTCACTCCTCTGATCGACCCGAACATGGCCGGGTTGATCCACACCCTTCGCCGCTCCGGGATCGACGTGTCGGTGATCGCCCTCGACGTCGACCCGGCCCTGCCGCCTCCCAGCGGTCAGGTCCGGATGCTGGGTCGGCGGATATGGGCGATGGAACGGGATCGTCTGCGCGATCGCCTCGCCGGGGAGGGGACCCCGGTGGTCGTCTGGCGTTCCATCGACCCCCCCGACGTTCCCCTCGCCCGGCTCGACGAGATGAGGACACGGTGGCGCAGGCTCGGCTGAGCGCCCTCGCCGCCTCGGTGATCGCGATATGGCTGGCCGCCACGCTTCCGCCCGTCCCGGGATCGGGGCCGGTCTCGCTGATCGGGTGGCTGGGGGCAGGAGTCCTCGTTCTCGGCTTGGTAGTCGGCTACCGGGGAGCCGTGGCAGGTGCTGCCGTGTCTTTCCTGGTACGCGTCGCGCTGATGACCACCCTGGACGGGCCGATGTCGCCTCCTTTGTGGGCCCACACCCTGCTCATCGTGCTCATGGTCGAACTGGCCGGAGCGTCGTTCCTGTTCCGCAACCGCCCCACCGACCCACTCCTGGTCCTGGGCCGGGCGCTGGCGGCGTCGGTGCTGGCCGCAGCCCTGGTCCAGGCCATGGCGGTGCTGGCCGAAGCTGCGGTCGCCACCGGTGTCCTGGTCCGCGCCGCCGGGATCGCTGCGTTGGTGATCGGGGCCGGATGGGTGACCCGGATCTGGCGCCGCTCCGGGCTTCCCGGCTGAGTCGGGATCCCGATGGGTGACGCTCAATCCAGGGTCTGAGCCGAGATCTCGCCGAGCCGGGCGATGTTGTGGGTGGCCTCCATGTACCGGATCGAGCCGGTCTTGGAGCGCATGATCACCGAGTGGGTGACCACGTGGTCCTCTCGTCGGAACTCGACCGCCTTGAGGTACTCGCCCCCGGTCACCCCGGTGGCGGCGAAGAAGACGTTGTCGGACGAGACCAGGTCGTCGCTGGTCAGGACCTGATCGAGGTCGAGGCCCTGGTCGAGGGCGAACCGGCGCTCGTCGTCGTCACGGGGCCACAGCTTGCACTGGATCTCACCGCCCATGCACTTCAGCGCCGCGGCCGAGATCACCGCTTCCGGAGACCCGCCGATCCCGAGCAGGATGTCGGCGGCAGTCTCGTCCTGGGAGGTGGCGATGGCCCCGGCCACGTCGCCGTCCCCAATCAGCGAGATGCGCGCCCCGGCCTGACGGACCCCGTCGATGTACCGCTGGTTCCGCTCCCGGTCGAGGATGAGCACCCTCAGGTCGTTCACGTCCTTGCGCTTTGCCTTGGCCACCTGACGCAGGTTGTGCTCGATCGGCGCCTCCAACTCGATGACGCCGGCGGCCTCGGGCCCGACCGCGATCTTGTCCATGTAGACCAGCGAGCCGGGGGCGTACATCGAGCCCCGTCCCTCCGCCAGCGCGATCACCGCGATCGCGCCCGGCATTCCCGAAGCGGTGAGCGTGGTCCCGTCGACCGGGTCGACCGCGACGTCGACGACCATGCCTCGACCGGAGCCGACGCGCTCCCCGTTGTACAGCATCGGCGCCGAGTCCTTCTCTCCTTCGCCGATCACGACCAGACCGTCGATGTCGAGGGTGGCCAGATGGAGACGCATACCGTCGACCGCGGCCTGATCGGCCGCCTCCTTGTCCCCCCGCCCCAGCCAGCGAGCCGCCCCCATCGCCGCGGTCTCGGTGACACGAACCAGGTCGAGACCGAGGTTTCTCTCCACCGGCTCGACCACCATCACGTCACCTTGACGATGATGGCGTCGCCCTGCCCGCCGCCGCCGCACAGGGTGGCCGCCCCGATCCCGCCGCCGCGGGCCCGGAGCGCGTTGACCAGGGTGACCACGAGTCTGGCCCCGGTGGCCCCGAGCGGGTGGCCGAGGGCGACCGCTCCGCCGTGGACGTTGACCTTGCTCTCCGCGATGTCGAGCATCCGCGCCGACCAGAGGGCGACGGCGGCGAACGCCTCGTTGATCTCGACCAGGTCGAGGTCGCCCGGCTCCAGACCGGCCTTCTTCAGTGCGACGGACAGGGCCTCGGCAGGTCGCTCGTGGAGGGTGGCGTCCCCGCCGCCGATCTGACCGTAGGCGAGGATCTCGGCGACGATCGGGGCACCGGATGCCTCGGCGGCGTCACGATCGGCCACCACCACCGCAGCCGCCCCGTCGGAGATCTGGGAGGCGTTCCCGGCGGTGATCGTGCCGTTGCTGACGAAGGCGGGCGGCAGGGCACCGAGAGACTCGACGGTCGACCCGGGCCGGATCCCGTCGTCCCGGTCGACGAGCACAGCCTCGCCCTTGGGCTGGGGGACCGTCACCGGGACGATCTCCCCGGCGAACCCGCCGCTCGCCGACGCCTCCTCGGCGCGCTGGTGGCTCCGTGCCGCCCACTCGTCCTGCTCGGCGCGGCCGATGCCGAGCCGCTGGTTCTTGTGGTCGGAGGACTCGCCCATGGTGCACTGGTCGAAGGCACAGAACAGACCGTCGTGCTGCATCACGTCGACCATCTCGGCATCGCCGATCCGCACTCCCCATCGCAGCTCCCGAATTACGTGGGGGGCGTTGGACATGCTCTCCATGCCGCCGGTCATCACGAACTTGGCGTCCCCGGCCCGAATCCCGCGCTCGGCGAGCCCGATGGCCGACATGCCGGAGAGACAGACCTTGTTTATCGTCACCGAGGGGACGCTCATGGGCAGCCCGCCCCGCACCGCCGCCTGACGGGCGGTGATCTGACCTTCCCCGGCCTGGAGAACGTGACCGAACAGGACCTCGTCCACCGCGCCAGGATCCACCCCGCTGCGCGCCAAGGCGGCGGCGATGGCGGCGCCACCCAGCTCGACTGCCCGGAGCGGGGCCAGCGAGCCGTTGTATCTGCCGATCGGGGTCCGGGCGATCCCGGTGATCACTGGATTGCTCAGCTGAGACCTCCTCCGACTGGATGCTACCGGTCCGGGCCAATAGCCTCCCGATCGTGAAACTGCTCAATCTGGACCACGTCGGCATCGCGGTGCGCAACCTGGATCAGGCGCTCGACACCTATCGGGCGCGCTACCGGGTCGAGCCTCTGTATCGGGAGACGGTGGAGAGCCAGGGGGTGGAGGAGGCGATGATCCCTGTCGGCGGCTCCTTCGTACAGCTGCTCCAGCCGCTGGCCGGGGACACCCCGGTCGGTCGCTTTTTGGAGAGCAGGGGAGAAGGGCTCCATCACATCGCCTTCGTCGTCTCCTCGATCGACGACGCTCTCGATCACCTCCGCAAGGAAGGGGCCCGTCTGATCGACGAGACCGCCCGCCCCGGGGGACGGGGAACCCGCATCGCCTTCGTCCACCCCGCCGACCTCGCTGGTACCTTGATCGAGCTCGTGGAGTTGCCGAATGATTGAAGGCGTGGAGATCAGAGGCGGGGCCGGTGAGTTCGAGGCGGCAGTGATCGCCGTCGTCCTCGACCGGATCGCCGAAGAGGAGAGGGTGGCCCGCCAGGGGCCGCGCCGCGACTCGCGTGCCCTGCCCCCCTGGATGCTGGCCGGTCGTCCCGAGGAGCCCAACATGCCCCGGGAGCTGCTCAGACCGACCTGACCGCCGGATCAGCCTCGTCGCAACAGGTCGCGCAGCTCGGGGGCGCGGAGCAGGTAGGCCACCCCGAGGAAGGCGGCCACCGTGGTCAGCCCGCCCAAGGCGGCGGCGGCAAGCCCTTCCAGTACTGACATTCCCTCCTGGTCGAACAGAACGCTGACCAGGGGGTACGCCACCATGGCGGCGACACCGGCCGCCACCAGCCCGCGCAGCAACGAGGGAACCAGCGCCCGCACCGGTGCCCATCCCGCGTCCATGCCCCAGGCGACGAGGAGGGCGATCGCATAAGCGGTCATGACCAGGGTGGAGGCGAGGGCGAAGCCCTCGACGCCCATCGTCTCGTAGAGGCCGAACCAGACCGGGATGGCGACCAGCGTCCCGGCGGTGCCGATGAGCACCACCCGCCACATCAGCCGCTTGGCGTAGAAGTGTCGGGAGAGGATCTGATGCAGCCCCCAGGCCGGGATGGAGAAGGCGTAGATCACGAGTAGACCGGACACGATCACCGAGTCGTCCCTGGTGAACTCCCCGTGCTGATAGAGGAGACGGACCAGGGGGCGGGCGAGGACGACCAGGGCGGCGGTGGCGGCGGCAGCCACGAACACGGTGTTGCGCGCCGCCCGCCCGGTGGCCCGGATCAGACCCTCCTCGTCGTCGCCTGCGGCGAGACGGGCGAGGAAGGGGAAGGCGGCAACTCCGGCGGCCTGGGCTATGACCCCGATCGGGACCATCCCCAGTTGCCGGGCAAAGCTGAGCGCGGCGGTGGCTCCCTCCTCCACCTGGCCGAACCAGCGGACGAACTGCTCGTCGAGCACCGCGACCGACTGACCCAGCATGAGGGGAAGGGCGAGGGTCAGGTACTCCCGCACCGACGAATCGCCCCGGGGCAGCCCGGTGAGCCAGGTCCCGGTCGACCGGGCCCCGAACCACTGCATGGCGAAGTTCCCCAGTGCCGACCCGATCACCGCCCCCCACAGGAACCCTTCCGGTCCCGCCTCGCCGGCCGCGGCCCCGATCAGGCCGCCGCCGATGATCCCGAGGTTGTAGACGATGGGGGCCAGGGCGGGGAGCAGGAAACGGCGGTGGGCGTACTGCACTGCCATGAGCAGCGCTCCCATCACCAGGAACACCTGGGCGGGGAGGACCAGACGGGTCAGGGACACCAGACGGTCCGGGTCGGGCACCTCGGGGAAGACCAGCGAGACCAGCGGGTCGGCGGCCAGCCACATCAGAGCGGTGAGCCCGACGATGGCCACACCCACGAACCGGAACACCGAGGTGAAGGCCCGGCTCGCCGCCTCCGGGTCGTTCCGGGCCAGATGCCGGCTCAGTATCGGGATCAGTGTGATGGTGAGATAGGCCCCGGCGAGGAGGTAGTTGAGCAGGTCGGGGATGAGGAAGGCCTGCCGGTAGAGATCGCCTTCCGAGTCGACCCCGATCAGGGTTGCCAGGATCGATTCCCGTCCCAGGCCGAGGAGCCGGGAGAAGAGGACGCTGGCGGCCACCACCCCGGCCGCCGCACCCATCTTCAGGGGACGGCTCAACCCGTTCCCCGCCGTGCCCGGAGCTCGTCCACGATCGTCTCGCTCACGACGAGATCGCCGTATCCGGTGCCCAGTTCCAGACCGGGCTTGTAGCGCCCGTGATAGTCGCTTCCGCCCGAGGCGATCAGCCCGAAGCGGCGAGCCAGATCGGCATACCCCTCCCGCTCGTGACGGCGATACCCGGCGCAGGCCGCTTCCAACCCGACCAGCCCGGCATTGCGGAGCCGGTCGAGGAGGTCGGCCATCTCCTCGGCCCGGTTGATCCCCAGGGTGTGGGGGTGGGCCAGGACCGGCACCCCTCCCGAGTCGACGGCCAGGCCGATCGCCTCCTCGGGGGAGAGCCGTGGCCGGCCCGCATAGGCGGCACGGCCCGCCCCGAGCCAGAGGTCGAAGGCCTCGGCGACCGATTCCACGTAGCCCTTCCGCATCATCACCGCGGCGATGTGCGGTCTGCCCACCGATCCCGAGCCCGCCTCCTCCATCACCTCGTCGATGCTCACCGGCATCCCCAATTCGTCGAGCAGTGTGACGATGGCGAGGTTCCGGGCGTGGCGCCCATGCTGAAGGGGGGCGAGCCGGTCCTGCAATGGCCCCGGTCCCGGCTCGAGCCAGAGCACCACCAGGTGCATCGCACCCTGGTGATCGAGGGACAGCTCGGTGCCCGGGATCAGCTCCAGATCGGTTGTGGACGCCGCCGACTCCGCCTCGGCGATGCCCTCCAGGGTGTCGTGGTCGGTGAGGGCCAGGGCGGTCAGACCCAGCGCCGAGGCCTTCTCGACCAGGGCGGTCGGTCCCTCCGACCCGTCGGAGGCGGTGGAGTGGGTGTGGAGGTCGACGGCCATGGGCTTTCCTAGGCCACGATGATGCCGTGCTCCACCGTCAAGAACCGGTCACATCGACCGTGACCCTCTCGATGTAGACCGTTTCCCGGGGGAGGCTCTTCTCCCTCGAGCCGGGCTGGACCACTGTCTCCACCTCGGCGATGCGGTCGAGGGCTTCCTGTCCGGACACGACCTCACCGAGAAGGTTGAACTGCGGGTTGAGCGTCGCCGCAGAGTCCCCGATCAGGATGAAGAACTGGCTTCCCGTGGTGCCCTTGCCCACGTTGTCCATCACCACCATCCCCGGGGTGTACACGAAGTCGTTGGCGGGGAACTCGTCGACGATCTGATAACCGGGCCCGCCCCTGCCGTTGGCCTCGGGATCTCCGGAGAACACCCTGAAGTCCTCCACGATGCGATGGAACACCTGACCGTCGAAGAAGCCCTCGCGGGCGAGGAAGACGAACGAATTGGCCGTAGCCGGCTGCCCGGCCGGGTCGAGCTCGATCACGATGTCGCCACACGAAGTCTCCAGCGTGGCGGTCACGGTCGCTTCCGGAGTGACGTCGGGTTGTGGCTCGGGACCGGAGAAGGTGACGACGGGCTCGGGGTCTGGCTGGTCTGCGCCGCATGCGGTCGGCTGGTTGCGAAAGCCCTCGTAGCTGCCGGGGAGCTCACCCTCGTCCCCGCCGAAGACGGAGCCGACGGTGAAGATCGCAACCACCACCAAGCCGAAGATCACCGCGGTTCCGAGGCGACGGCCCAGCTCCTTGCGGGCTTGCTGTTTCTTCTCGGCCTGTCTCTTGGCGGCGCGTTGCTCCTTCTGACGCCGGCGTCTGTCTGTCATGGCGGAGCGACTCTAGGCACCGCCTGGTGTCAACCCCGAGGCGGTGTTCGTGTTTCTGACCGAAACGTTCCAAACTGTGCGGGTCATGTCGATCGTCGTCCAGAAGTTCGGTGGCACCTCGTTGGCCGACGCGGCCCGGATCAAGGCCGTGGCCGACCGGGTCGAGTCGACGCGTCGTGAAGGCCACGATGTCGTGGTGGTGGTCTCCGCGATGGGCGAGACCACCGATCAGCTGGTATCCCTTGCTGCAGAGGTCAGCGACGACCCGTCGCCACGGGAGATGGACATGTTGCTCAGCGCCGGTGAGCGCATCTCGATGGCGCTGCTGGCGATCAGCCTCAACTCGCGGGGGATCCCGGCGGTGAGCTACACCGGCTCACAGGCGGGGATCCTCACCGACTCCTCCCATGGCTCGGCCAAGATCCTCGACATCAAAGGGACCCGGGTCCGGGACAGCCTGGCCGCGGGCCGGGTGGTGATCGTCGCCGGGTTCCAGGGAGTGGACCCGGAGTCGAAGGAGATCACCACTCTGGGCCGGGGCGGGTCCGACGCCACCGCCGTGGCCCTGGCCGCCGCCCTGGGAGCGGCCAGCGTCGAGATCTACACCGACGTCGACGGGGTGTTCACCGCAGATCCGAGGATCGTGCCCGATGCCAAGAAGCTCGACGAGGTCCCCTTCGACGAGATGCTCGAGCTCTCTGCAGGGGGCGCCGGCGTCCTGATGAGCCGCGCCGTCGAATTCGGCCGCCGCTTCGACGTCCCCATCCACGTCCGCTCTTCGTTCCACGACGACGAGGGCACCTGGGTCCGGGAGTCGCCGATGGAGCAGGCGATCGTGAGCGGCATCGCCCACGACCGATCCGAGGCCAAGGTGACGGTGAACCACGTCCCCGACCGTCCCGGGGTCGCCGCCTCGCTGTTCGGGGCGCTGGCCGAGGCCGGGGTCAACGTCGACATGATCGTCCAGAACGTCTCCCACGACGGGAGCACCGACATCAGCTTCACGGTGCCCCGGGCCAAGCTGGTCGACGCCGAGCGGATCTCGAAGCAGGTGGCCGGGGAGATCGACGCCGAGTCGGTGGACGTCGACGCCGACATCGCCAAGGTGTCCCTGGTCGGGGCGGGGATGAAGTCCCACCCCGGGGTCGCCGCCAGGGTGTTCCAGACGCTGGCCGAGGCGGGTATCAACATCGAGATGATCTCGACCTCGACCATCCGGATCTCGTGTGTGGTCAGGGCCGATCAGGTGGAGGAGGCGGTGCGGTCGCTGCACGCCGCCTTCGACCCGCCCTCCGTCTTCGAGGAGGTGGGAGCGTGAGCGACCGGGTGGTCGCGGTGGTCGGGGCCACCGGGGCGGTGGGCCGCACCATGCGGGCGATTCTCGAATCGCGAGGGTTTCCCCTGGGATCGCTGCGTCTCTTCGCCTCGGAGAGATCCGCCGGCTCCGTGGTCGAGACCAAGTGGGGCGAGGTCGAGGTCGAGGACCTGGCCTCGGCCGACCCGAGCGGAATCGACATCGCCCTCTTCTCGGCAGGGGGCGACCGTTCCCGGGCCCATGCGCCCCGCTTTGCGGAGGCGGGGGCCGTGGTCATCGACAACTCGTCGGCGTTTCGCATGGACCCCGAGGTCCCCCTGGTCGTGGCCGGGGTCAACGACGCCGCCGCGTCTTCGCATCGAGGGATCATCGCCAACCCCAACTGCACCACCATGACCCTGATGATGGCGGCCGGCCCGCTCCATGGCGCCGCCGGTCTGCGGGCCATGGTGGCCACTTCCTATCAGTCGGTCTCCGGCTCGGGACAACAGGGGGTCGACGAGCTCATCGCACAGACCGATCTGCTCCGGCCCGATCTCGACGCTCTCATGACCGGAGGATGGGCTGACCCCCACCCATCCCTCTACACGCGGCCGATCGGGTTCAACGTGCTGCCCTATGCCGGGTCGGAGACCGAGCAGGGCTACACCGACGAGGAGTGGAAGCTGGTCAACGAGTCGAGGAAGATCCTCGACATCCCGGATCTTCGCGTCGAGCCGACCTGTGTGCGGGTCCCGGTGCTGGTCGGCCATGGCGTCGCCGCCACGCTTCGCTTCGACCGCCCGATCGACCCGGCCGAGGCGGCCGAGGTGCTGAAGGGCGCGCCGGGGGTACAAGTCTGGTTGGACACCGTGCCCACCCCGCTCGACTCGGCCGGCATCGACGACGTGCTGGTGGGCCGGATCCGCCCCACCATCGGCGACCCCGGCGGCATCAACCTATGGGTAGTCGGCGACAACCTCCGAAAGGGTGCAGCCCTCAACGCGGTCCAGATCGCGGAGATGCTGGTCTAGGACGGTACCGTCAACGGCGGCGGGCCTCAGCGGTCTGCGTCGCTGCGGAGCAGGGCCGACATGCGCCGCCGGAGGTGGGGCGGTGCGTTGCGAAGCCCGAGGTCCAGGGCGAATCGGGCGTCCTCGGTGACGTTGAGGATGATCTCCTCGCCTTCGGCTCTGATGTGGAAGCCGTCAAGGTGTGGTGAGACCCGGACATCGTCCAACGACCAGTCCGCCACCTCGACGTCTCCTGACCTCATGGTGATCCGATCCTCGGTGAGATCGATCATCACATCGATCGGCTCGTCGTCGGCCCAATTCAGCCGAAGCCGGGCGTCGTAGGCAGTCATCTTCCTCCCAGGTGCAAGCGCGATGCCTGCCCTAGCAAGGTTACAGCCGCTGGCCCCGGTCTAAGGGAGGTTTGTGAATTGACCCAAATGGGCTAGACCTGCGACAACGCCTAGCATCGTGCCCAATCGGGACGTGGCGCAGTTTGGTAGCGCGCAGCGTTCGGGACGCTGAGGTCGTGGGTTCAAATCCCGCCGTCCCGACTCAGAAGGTGCTGGTCAGGGCCGTTCGCGAGAGCGGCCCTGATTCGTTGGGCGGGTCTCGATCGCACATCCATCGCACAGGAAGAGTCTTCCAGCAGCCAGTACGCTTGAAAGTGCACCGCCGAACTCGACTGAAGAGAGAGAACTCGTCGACAAGACCGGGGCGGCGAGAGCAGGGGTTCCACACGTGTATGACTTGCTCATCCCCGCACCCCCGTCTACGCCGACCAGATCCTCGACCTGTGCAGATTGACATTTGCCTATATAGGCATATGATCCACAGTCATGGCTCGAGCCAGGACTACCGCTGACGCCTTCAATGCGATCGCGGAGCCCCATCGACGGGAGATCCTCACGCTCCTCAAGGGGGGTGAGCGGGTTGTCTCGGACATCGCAGATGTGATGGGCATGAATCAGCCCGCCGTCTCGAAGCACCTGAGGGTTCTGCGTGAGGTCGGGCTCGTCTACGTCCATCCAGAAGGCAAGCAGCGCCGGTACGGGCTGGATGCGCGGGCTCTGGAGCCGGTGCACGGCTGGACAGGTGGATTCGAGGAGTACTGGGGCGAGTCGCTCGAGCGTCTCAACACGTACGTGAAGAAGAGACAGCGAGAGGAGGAGTGATGACACCCGACGCGGCACTGTCGGATCGAGAGCTCATGGTGTCCCGGCTCATCGAAGGGCCGCGGGACGTGGTGTTCGAGGCATTCACCGAGGTCGAGCATCTATCCAGTTGGTGGGGGCCGGAGGGTTTCACCACCACAACCCGCGCTTTCGACTTCGCGGAGGGCGGAGTCTGGGAGTTCACCATGCATGGACCCGACGGGACCGACTACCCGAATTGGATCCAGTGGACGGAGATCCGGCCCCCTGAGGTGATCGTCCTACGTCATGGCGAAGGACCCGACGACCCCGAGCAGTTCTCCTCGACGTTCCTTTTCGAAGAGAGGAACGATGGGACTCGGGTGATCCTGCGTAGCGAGTTCAAGACCAAAGCGCTGCGGGACCGGGCGGTCGAGGAGTACGGCGCCATCGAAGGAGGCAATCAGACCCTCGGCAGCCTCGCCACATACGTGACCGAGACAGAGGACCGACCGAGATGAGTGGCAATCAGAAGGTCTTCGTGAGCGTGTCCATGTCGCTGGATGGATACCTTGCCCCGGAGGGCATGGACATGGAGCACATCGACGACCCCGGTTACAAGGACTGGTTGAGCAAATGGGTGAGTCTCCAGGCGTGGGCTTTTCCCTTGAGATTCTTCAGGGAGAACCTGAACCTCGGTGAGGGTGGCGAGACCGGCACGGAAAACGACCTGGCCGAGGGGACGTTCATGCGAACCGGTGCTTCGATCATGGGGAAGCGGATGTTCGACGCTGGCGAGCGGGCTTGGCCAGAGGAGGCACCTTTCCACACCCCGGTCTTCGTGGTCACGCACCAGAAGCGAGAGCCCTGGGAACGACCCGGGGGCACCACTTTCCATTTCGTCAACGAGGGGATCGACAGCGCTCTGCAACGAGCCCGGGAGGTCGCCGATGGGCGGGACATCCGTGTGGCCGGCGGCGCTGACACGATCGTGCAGTACTTGAACGCTGGCTTGGTGGACGAATTGGAGATCGCACTCGCTCCGGTCCTCCTGGGTGGTGGAACCAGCCTGATCCGGGAGATCGATCCCGATCGCGTCAAGGTCGGGATCAGGGAGGCGATCCATTCACCGCGTGCAACCCACCTCAAGTACGAAGTCCACACCGAATAGCGCATCTGAACGGGAAACCTCCCATCCTCCTGATGGCAAGTGCGGCAGGAGATTCGTGTTGGCCGACGGGGATCGCACAGCGGCCATGACAACTGTCATCCCGGAGTCGTGATCGGGGGCACTACCGACCCGACCTCCTTTCCGACACGCTGGCGTCAGAAAGGAGTGAGCATTGACAGCTTTACTCGAGGTCAGAGACCTCAAACACAGATACGACGACAACGATGCCCTCGCCGGGGTCAGCCTGACGGTCGACGAGGGTGAGTTCGTCGCCCTGCTCGGCCCCAACGGCGCCGGCAAGACCACCCTGGTCCGCTCGATCACTTCGTTGATCAGCCCAACGTCCGGCACGGTCTCCGTGGCCGGCGGCGATCCCGCGCACGCAGCGGTCCGCCGACGGATCGGCGTGGTGCAACAGGACGTCGGGTTCCCCCGCACCCTCACCGTGGGTGAGGTGGTCGAAGGCGCCGCGGCAAGAGCCGGGGTCGAATCGGCCGGGGCGGAAAGAGCGATCGACGAGATGGGTCTGGACGGGGTGCGCAAGCGCCGTGCGTCCGATCTGTCCGGGGGCCAGCAGCAGCGACTGCAACTCGCCATGGGCCTGGTGGCCGACCCCGTCCTCCTGGTGCTCGACGAGCCCACCGTCGGTCTCGACGTGTCGGCGCGCCGCGCCTTCTGGGAGACGCTGGCGGAACGACGTCGACAGGGCACCGGCATCCTCCTCACCACACACATCGTGGAGGAGGCGGCGGCGGTAGCCGACCGTGTCGTGGTGCTCGACGGTGGAGTGGTCGTCGCCGAGGGCACCCCCGACGAACTGAAGCGGATCCTGCCCGGGCGGCAGATCACTGCCCGCACCGGCATCCCCGTGGAGACGATCCGCACCGCCGAGGGAGTGGTCAACGCCACCTCCCGAGGTGACCGGGTCGTCATCACAGCCATCGAGGCGGAGCCCGTCGTCCGCCTCCTCCTCGACCTAGACAAAGACCTGACCGATCTGGTGGTGGCCACGCCCTCGTTGGACGAGGTGCTGTTCGAGCTCACCGCCCCTGGAAAGAAGGTGGCCGCATGAATGCCCGAATGTTGCGACTGGAAATCAGAGACGAGTTGCTGGCGATCCTCCGGGAGCCCACCGCCCTGTTCTTCTCCGTGCTGATGCCGGTCTTGTTCTACGCCATGTTCACTGCCATGTTCGGCGGCGAAGGGTCTGCCGACGCCGCCATCAT
Organism: Acidimicrobiia bacterium; assembly: GCA_036374915.1. Lineage (GTDB taxonomy): Bacteria > Actinomycetota > Acidimicrobiia > Spongiisociales > ZC4RG35 > JARDZU01. The sequence goes on from DASUSU010000365.1 coordinate 17,611, forward strand.
CGCTCCCTTCGGGACGTTCGCCGTCCTCGCCGTGGTGATGACGAGCCCGGGGATCGGTCTCGCCGACGCCCGGGAGCGTGGTTGGCTGCGAGTCAAGCGGGTGTCGGGGACACCTCTGTGGGTCACACTCCTGGCGAAGGTGATGGCCGCCCTCCCCTACGCGGTGGCCGTGCTGACGGCGATGACCACGGTCGCGGTGCTGATTGCATCGATGACCATCGACATCGCGGTCCTGGCCCGGGTCTTCCTCGTGCTGGTGCTCGGTGCGCTGCCCTTCGCGCTGTTCAGCCTGGCGGTCGGGGCACGGGCGGGGACCAACGCCTCGGCTGCGATCCTCAACGGGGTGCTGATGCCGATGGTCATCGCCTCGGGGCTGTGGTTCCCTCATGAGATCATGCCCGACTGGGCGGTCGCCATCGGCGAACTGCTACCCACTTACCACCTCGCCCAACTGGCGATGGTCCAGATCGAAGGCGGGCCTTGGGTGGGGCACCTCGTCGTGCTCGGCGTTACCGCGGTTGTCGGTGCGGCGGCGGCGGCGTTTGCCTACCGTTCAGCCCGACCGTGAACCAGGAAACAGCCACGTCGGGGAAGGGGAGTCGTCGCTCCCACTTCCCCGACTGGCTGTACCTGGTCTTTCTCGCTTTCGTCTTCCTGGGCCCGGTCTTCGACCCCACCACGACAACGGCCGACTGGGTATTGGCCACGGTCACCGTGGTCGTCAGTGCCGTCGTCTACCTGATCGGGATGAAGAACCGCCGGCTTCGCACCGGAGCCGCGGTGGCACTGCTCGCAGTGGGTGTGGTCACGACCTGGATGGGTACTTCCGCCATGGGAGTGATCCCGATCTACGCAGGCGCCCTTGCCGCCGGTTTCGTGCCTCGGCGTGTTCTGATCTGGCGTCTGGCCGCCATCACCGTGATCACCCTGCTGACCGTTCCCCTCTCCACGATTCCACCGCCCTTCGTGTTTCTCGTTTTCGGCCCCGCCCTACCCATGATCTGGCTGATCGGGTTCTCGGTGCAGGGAGACATCGACATGAGCACGGAGACGCACTCGCTGAGAGCCGAAAACGCGCGAATCCAATATCTCGCAACCATCACCGAGCGGGAGCGGATCGCCCGTGACCTGCACGACCTGGCCGGCCAGGCGCTCACCGCGGTCACATTGCGCAGCCAACTGGTGCAACGTCTCGCCTCTACCGACCCGGACCGAGCGCGGGACGAGGCGGCCGCAATCGAGGAGACGGCTCGGGAGACCTTGGCCAGGCTGCGTGAGACCGTCGCCGGATGGCAGCAGGTCGACCTGAGCGACGAGCTGGACAAGGCATCCACGACCCTGGACGCCGCCGGCATCGAAACCCACGTCGATGATGAGAGGCGCCGGGACCTCGCTCCTTCGATCGAGACCGTGCTCGCTCTGGCGCTACGGGAGGCGGTCACCAATGTGGTGCGTCATGCCCACGCCCGGTCCTGTCACATCACGCTCGACGGCCAACCCGGCGAGGTCTCACTACTCATCGCCGACGACGGTGTCGGGATCAGGGCCCAGGAAGGGTCAGGTCTGCGCGGCATGCGTGAGCGGGTGCTTGCCGCCGGGGGCTCCATGGAGTTGACGACGGGTGGCGGGACCAGGCTTCGCGTCTCGATCCCGGTGGGTGGGCAATGATTCGCGTGGTTCTCGCCGAGGACCAGGCGATGGTCCTCAGCGCCTTCGCCTCGCTCCTCGAGTTGGAGGACGACATCGAGGTGGTGGCCACTGCCGCCAACGGGGAGGAGGCCCTGGCCGCGGTGAACGAGCACCGCCCCGATGTCCTCCTCACCGATATCGAGATGCCGCTGCTCAGTGGTCTCGACGTTGCCCAGAGATTGGCCGACGAGAGAACTGAAGTCCGGGTGGTGATCTTCACCACGTTTGCCCGCTCTGGCTACCTGCGTCGCGCCATGGACGCCGGGGTTGCCGGCTATGTGCTCAAGGATGCGCCCATCACCGACCTGGTGGACGCTCTGCGCCGGGTCCACAGTGGAGAGCGGGTGGTAGCTCCTGAGCTGGCGGTGGCGGCGTGGGGTGAAGCCGACCCCCTCACCGATCGTGAGAGAGACGTGCTGCGTCTCGTCGGTGAGGGTCTGCCCAACTCCGAGATCTCCGAGCGACTCCACCTGTCCGAGGGCACCGTGCGCAACTACCTGTCTTCGGCCATCCTCAAGCTGAGCGCTCGGAACCGCACCGAGGCTTTCGCCTTCGCCAGGGACAAGGGGTACCTGTAGAGAGCCGACAATGGCGTCGAGTGCCAGGCCGGGGTGGCGAGCACTCGGTCAGCCAAGGGGGGCTAACCCGGTACCTATGGTGTCGGTCGGTGAGGGTCGCCGTTTCTCAGCACCCGCGACATCCGTTTGCGGAGATCGGGATGAGCCGAGGTCAGCCCGAGCTCCACCGCGAATTCGGCGTCGTTGGTGACGTCGAGCACCACCATCTCCCCCTCGGCGCGGATGTGGAACCCGTCCTCGAGCGCGGTCACCCTGATCTCGTCGAGGCCCCAATCGGCCACCTCGACCTCTCCTGTCTTGACACTCATGCGAGCCCCGGTGAGGTCTACCTCCACACCCAGCGGAGCGCCGGTGTCGCCGGCCAACCTGAGTCGTGCCTCGAAGGATGACATATTCCCCCCAAACGCCGTCTTCTCTCGGAGAGGCTATCCCCAAGTGGACGGCCCCGCCAGAGTCATTCACGTGGAGCGACCCAGGGTTCCGTTATGAAGTCGCTCGTTTCCGAGCCGTCGGCGCCAGCAAATCGTCAAGGATCCGAGCCGGGAGGGACGGCGGCTGTAGATGTTGGATATGACCGCGGCCAGTCCCCGTTTCCCACACCGGGCCCTTTCCCGGGTCGCACTTGCCGGAGTTGCCGTCGCGCTCATCGCGGTCATCTCGGATGATCCGGCGATCGTCGAGTTGGCGGGTGGCGCGCTGATCGTCTGGGTGTCGGTCCTGATCGGCTCCAGACTGGCCCGAGTCCTGGCCGGTGAGCTCGATCCGGCCCGGCAATTGGTGCTGGACTTCTGGCTGGCTCTGGTGGTGATCGCCGGGCTGGTCGGGGTCGGCGTGATCGGGGCGGCCATCCCCTGATCACCCTGAACACACCGCTAGCGCTCCATGAGGATCTTCACTCCCCGCGTTAACAACGCGTCAAGACGAGATGGGTGTCTGGGTGGGCGGAGTACCAATGGAGGGTTTGCGCCGTCCGATGGGCGGCGCGTTTGTTTTGCCGTGACCCGAGGCGTGGTTGTGAGGGACAAGGGTGAAGGGTCAAGCGGATAAGAGTGTCAAGCAGAGGCTGTTCGGGAGACCGTTCGCCTCCCATGAGGAACAGCATCAGCTGCTCCCCAAGCGGCTGGCCCTTCCCGTCTTCGCGTCGGACCCGCTCTCGTCGGTGGCGTACGCAACCGAGGAGGCGATGCTGGTGCTCGCACTCGCCGGCACCGCCGCCTTCAACCTGCTCACTCCCCTATCCCTCGGGATTGCCACCCTGTTGCTCATCGTCATCGTGTCCTACCGGCAGACGATCAAGGCTTACCCGGATGGGGGCGGCGCCTTCATCGTCGCCAATGACAACCTGGGAATTCGCACCGGGACCGTGGCCGCGTCGGCCCTTCTCACCGACTACGTCCTGACGGTCTCGGTATCGGTGGCTGCCGGCGTGGCCGCCATCACCTCGGCCGCCCCGAACCTGATCCCGTGGAGGGTCGAGATCGCGCTCGGGTTCGTGGTGCTCCTGACCATCGCCAATCTTCGGGGGGTCAAGGAGGCGTCGACTTTGTTCGCAGCCCCCACCTACCTGTTCGTGGCGACGGTAGGGACGATGCTGGTGACCGGGTTCATCCAGTGTCTCGACGGCGAGTGCCCGAGCGCCATCTCCTCGGGAGTCGACCTCGAAGCCGAGGTCGGGGTGGTGGGGCTGTTCTTGATCCTGCGCGCATTCGCCTCCGGGTCCACCGCCCTCACCGGAGTCGAGGCCATCGCCAACGGGGTCCAGGCGTTCCGTGAGCCAAAGGCGCACAACGCCGCCACCACCTTGGGGATCATGGGTGCGATATCGATCTCGATGTTCCTCGGCATCTCCACCTTGGCCCGGTGGTTCGACGTGAGGATCTCCGAGGACACCATCGATCGGTACGGGACGGTGATCTCCCAGATCGGGCGAGCCACCTTCGGTGGTGGCTTCGGTTTCTACGCCCTGCAGATCTTCACCGCGGCGATCCTCATCCTGGCGGCAAACACCGCCTACCAGGATTTCCCGCGACTTTCGGCCATCCTCGCCCGGCACCGGCTGATGCCCCGCCAGTACCTGAACCGCGGTGACCGTCTGGTCTTCTCAAATGGGATCGTCACCCTGGCCGTGATCGCCGCAGTCCTCCTCGTCGTTTTCGACGCCGAGGTGAGCCGTCTGATCCAGCTGTACGTGGTGGGGGTGTTCACCGCCTTCACCCTCAGCCAGACCGGGATGGTCCGCCATTGGCTGAGAACCCGAGAGCCGGCCTGGCGGAGGTCGGTGGCGATCAACACGGTGGGGGCGGTGACCACCGGTGTGGTGTTGATCGTGGTCGCCACGGTCAAGTTCGTCCATGGGGCATGGATCGTGATCATGATCGTGCCCATCCTGGTGCTGCTCATGTTGAGCACCCGCCGCCACTATCTGGGAGTTGGCGCCCAGCTCAAGCTGGTCTCGGTGGAGGCCGAGTCGCGGCCGACGAGAATCCTGGTGTTGGTGGCCCATCACGACGAGGGCACCGACCGGGCGCTCCGCTACGCCGATCTGCTCGACGCAGAGGCGGTCACTTGCGTGCATGCCGAAGAGCCTCGATCCGACGACCTGATCTACACCTGGGACGCGGCCCATCCCGGCCATGCCTTGGAGATCATTCCCGGGGAGAAGGAGTCGATCTCACGGCGGGTGGTGGAACGGGTGCGCCGGGAGCGAGACGAGCATCCGGGGGTGACGGTCACCGCGATCCTGGCGGACCGGGTCCTCACCCGATCGATCCTCGCTCCGTTCACCCACCGGCACAGTCTGGCGATCAAGTCGCGACTCCTATTCGAGCCGGGAGTGATCGTGACCGACCTCAACGTCCTGCGTCGCTCGCGGCGGAGCCGTCTCCCACGGGTGCCGATCAGCCACATCGAGCAGGTGGTCCTCATCTCGGACATGACCCGGCCGATCAGGGAGGCCCTGACCTATGCCCAACATCTGGGACCGCCGGTGACCGCCATCCACATCGATGTCGACGCCGAACAACGTGAGCGGCTGGAAAGGCAATGGGAGGAGTCCGGCTATGAGTTCCCACTGGTCGTGATTCCCAGCCCTTTCCGGAGCATCGTCGATCCGATGGTCCACTACCTGCGCGAGCGACGGAGGGCCGCCGCCCCGGGGACGCTCATCTCGGCCATCCTCCCGGAGTTCGTCGTGCCCGGTCGGATCACCCAGCTCCTCCACAACCAGACCGGGCTGGCGATCAAGGGGATTCTCGCCGGGGAGCCGGGAATCGCCGTAACCAGCGTTCCCTTCCATCTCCGGGCCAACGGCGGCAGCCACCGCCGTTCGTGACGCCTCCCGGCCTGGTCGGTGATCCCAGGAGGAGCGGTAGCTTGAGATGGTGAAACGCGGCAAGTTGAAGGTCTTCCTGGGGGCCGCTCCCGGGGTGGGGAAGACCTATGCGATGCTGGAGGAGGGCCATCGGCTCCGCTCCGAAGGGCACGACGTCGTGATCGGCTATGTGGAGCCGCACGACCGACCGGAGACCACCGCCATGATCGGTGACCTCGAGTCGGTCTCCCGACGGTCCTTGTCACACCGGGAGACGGTGTTCGAGGAGATGGATCTCGACGCCGTTCTCGCCCGGCATCCCGAGGTGGTCCTGGTCGACGAGTTGGCGCACACCAACGTACCCGGGTCCAAGAACGCCAAGCGATGGCAGGACGTCGACGAGTTGTTGGACGCCGGGCTCGATGTCCTGTCAACGGTCAACGTCCAGCATTTCGAGTCGCTCAACGATGTCATCCACGAGATCACCGATGTCATGCAGAGGGAGACGATCCCCGACGACGTGGTTCGCCGTGCCGATGAGATCGAGCTCGTCGACCTGACTCAGGAGGGGATCCGGGAGCGGCTGGCCGCAGGCAAGATCTACCCCGCGGAGCGAATCGACGCCGCCCTGGCCAACTACTTCCGGGCAGGCAATCTCGGGGCATTGCGTGAGCTCGCCTTGTCCTGGACCGCAGACAGGGTCGACGAGGCTGTCGCCAGATACCGCGACCTGCATGGGATCGAGAAGCAGTGGGAGACGAAAGAGAGGGTGTTGGTCGCCTTGGTCGGCGCCCAGGGAGGAGAGGCCGTGGTTCGCCGGGCGGCTCGTCTGGCGATGCGCTCGCGTGCCGACCTCGTGGGTGTCTACGTTCGGCCGACCCACGGTCTCACCGAGCAGTCGAGCCCTTCACTCCCGCTGCAACGTCAGTTGCTGCAGAATTTCGGAGGTCGCTATCACGAGGTCGTGGGCGATGACGTGGGCAGTGCTCTCATCGCTTTCGCCAGGGACGAGAACGCCACCCAGATCGTTCTCGGCGCCTCCCGCAGGTCGCGTCTCGATGAGATGCTGAGGGGATCGCCGATCGCCAGGGTTGTCCGGGAGGCCGGAGGCATCGACGTCCACGTGATCTCGTACGAGGGGGCGCACCATCCGAGCCGCCGCTTCCGACCGAGGCGCCGGGAACCGATCGGTTGGTGGCGTCGCGGGATCTCCTGGGCCATTGCGGTGCTCGGCCTGCCTCTTATCACCGCGATCCTCTTCAACCTGAGAGGCCGGATCGAGCTGCACAACGTGTTGTTGGTGTACCTGCTCGCCGCGGTGGTCACCGGAGGCATCGGGGGGGCGCTCCCCGCCGTGGCCACTGCCGTCGCCGGCTTCCTGTTGGCCAATTGGTACTTCACCCCTCCGGAGGAAACCTGGACGATCGGGAGCCCCGACGACCTCTTCTCCTTGTTCGCGTTCCTGGTGGTGTCACTGGCGGTGGGGCTGCTCGTCGGGTATTCGAGCCGGAGGAGCGCGGAGGCAAGGAGGGCCCGGGCCCAGGCCGAGGCGCTGGCCGCCACCACGTCGCCGGGGCATCCCGTCTTCGGATCGGGCACCGAAGACCTGCTGCGACGGGTCAGAGACGTGCTGCTGCTGGAAGCCGTCAGCATCCTGCGCCAGACCGACGACGGATGGGAGACACTGGGATGGGATGGTTCCCGGGAGTTGCACACACCCGGCGAGGGCAGCGAGGCGATCGAGTTGACCGACGACACGATGCTGGTGATCCTCGACGGGCGATTGACCGCCGATGATCGGACAGTTCTCCGGGCGTTTGCCGCCCAGATCGTCCAGGCCATCGAGCGCGCCGAGTTGGAACGCGAGGCCGGGACCGCAGAATCGATGGCCGAGACCGACCGGCTCCGCACTGCGCTCCTCAGCGCGGTATCCCACGACCTTCGCACCCCCCTGGCCACGATCATGGCATCGTTGACCAGCCTCATCGAAACCGGTGTCGCTTGGACCCCCGAGCAGACCGAGGCCTTCCTGCGCACGGCCCTCGAGGAGACGGAACGCCTCGATCGGCTGGTGGGGCACCTGCTCGACGCCAGCCGGGTTCAGGTGGGTGCGGTGCACGTCTTCTACCGGCCGGTCGGCCTCGACGAGGTGGTCGCCTCGGCGTTGTCCGGTCTTCGATCCGGCGGGGACCGGATCATCGTCGAGATCTCCGAGTCACTGCCCGCGGTCCAGACCGACCCCGACCTCCTGGAGCGGGTGGTGGCCAATCTGGTGGAGAACGCGTTGACCTGGTCGCCGGCGGAGAGGCCGGTTCGGATCACGGCCGGTGAGGTGGCAGGACGGATCGATCTCAGGATCAGCGACAGAGGCCCCGGCATCCCAACCGATGCCCGGGAAACAGTGTTCCAGCCGTTCCAGCGAATGGGCGACTCCCCCAACCGGGAGGGAGTCGGTCTCGGTCTGGCGGTGGCCCGCGGCCTCCTCGAGGCGATGGGGAACGAGTTGGTGGTCGAGGACACCCCCGGTGGCGGCGCCACGATGGTGATCGCGCTGAAGATCGCCGGTGCCATCGATGTCCCGGTCGAGGAGTCGGGGCTGGTCCGTGGCTGAAGGCGCCCGCATTCTCATCGTCGACGACGAGCCGCAGATCGTGCGTGCCCTCGGCATCAACCTCAAGGCGCTCGGCTACCGGGTCGACACCGCCGCCACCGGAGAGGAGGCCCTGCGCAAGGCCGCAGATCATCGTCCCGACACGGTCATCCTCGATCTCGGGCTCCCCGGGATCGACGGCATCGAGGTGATCCGGGGTCTTCGAGGTTGGACCACGGTCCCGATCATCGTGCTCTCGGTGCGGGATGCCGAGCGGGAGAAGATCGCCGCGCTCGACGCCGGTGCCGACGACTACGTGACCAAGCCGTTCGGGATGGGCGAGCTCCTGGCACGGCTGCGGGCGGCGCTGCGCCGGGAGTCCGACACCGGGGATGACCAACCGATGATGGTGACCGACGACTTCTCCATCGATCTGGCCAAGAAGGTGGTCACCGGCGCCTCGGGGGAGGAGATCCGTCTCACCCCGACCGAGTGGGGCATCTTGGAGATGCTCGTCCGGCATCGGGGCAAGCTGGTCACCCAGACCCAACTCCTCAGAGAGGTGTGGGGACCCCAGTACGGGGAGGAGACCAACTACCTGAGGGTGTTCATGGCCCAGCTCAGGCGGAAGCTCGAGCCTCGACCCAGCAACCCCCGCTATTTCATAACCGAGCCCGGCATGGGCTACCGATTCGAACCACCCGCGGACTCGGGCCCGGTTCGCTGAGATTCCAGATCGGCGCCGGTCCCTGGCTGGCCCGGA
>DASUSU010000366.1:0-4648 GCA_036374915.1 Acidimicrobiia bacterium
GAGACCGATCTCGTTGATCTCCCGCACCTTCTCCTCACCGAGTCCTCTGGCTCTCCCCTGGTATGCGATGGAGGAGTAGTAGGTCCTGTCGCTGATCACCCATGCGCCCCGGCTCAGAGCCGGGGCCACCACCTCTCGCACAAGTTGGGCCCTCTGCGCGGCGAACAGGAAGACCTCTGCCCAAGGGTCGACGTGATCGGAGTCGAGGAGCATCTCCCGGACCGCCTCGCCCAGTGGCGTCCCCCCCGGCTCGCGCACCTCGACCACTTCGTCGCCATCGGAGCGAAGTTGGGCAGCCAGCGCGGAGGACAGCGTCGTCTTGCCGCTCCCGTCCCCGCCTTCCAGCGCAATATATCGGGTGTTCGGAGGCCCGTTTTCGGTCACGAGACCCAAACCGTAACGACCCTCCGCGACTGGAGCCGTATTGACATAGGGCGGTGCGATGAAGTCAACTCTCCCCTCTCATGGCTAGAAGTCTCGTCATCGTCGAGTCACCGACAAAGGCCAGGACCATCTCCGGGTTCCTGGGCTCTGACGTGGCCGTCGAGTCGTCGATGGGTCACATCCGCGACCTTCCTCGCTCGGCCGCGGAGATACCGGCCAAGGCCAAGGGAAAGGACTGGGCCCGGCTCGGGGTCGACGTCGACAACGACTTCGAACCCCTCTACGTGGTGCCCAAGGAGCGCCGCGACCGGGTCAAGAAGCTCAAGGAGATGCTGGCCGACGTCGACGAGCTCTACCTGGCCACGGACGAAGACCGGGAAGGGGAATCGATCGCCTGGCACCTCACCGAGGCGCTCAAGCCAAAGGTGCCGGTACACCGGATGGTCTTCCATGAGATCACCCAGCAGGCGATCGCGGAGGCATTCGCCAATCCTCGCGACCTGGATCTCCGCCTTGTCCAGGCGCAGGAGGCTCGCCGCATACTCGACCGGCTGTACGGATACGAGGTGTCGCCGGTCCTGTGGCGGAAGGTGCAACAGGGCCTCTCCGCGGGGCGGGTTCAGAGCGTTGCGGTGCGGATGGTCGTGGAGAGGGAGCGGGAGCGAATGGCCTTCACCTCCGCCTCCTACTGGAGCCTGGAGGGGACATTCGCCCCGGAGACCGACCTGGACAAGACGTTCGAGGCGACCCTGCTCCAGGTGGGGGAGCAAAGGGTGGCGACCGGCAAGGATTTCGGGGCCGACGGGAAGCCCAAGACGGGCACCCTGGTCCTCGACCAATCCGAGGCGACGGCGCTCGCCGAAGCTCTCCTCGACGCACGATTCGAAGTGACCTCCGTCGAGGAGAAGCCGTACAAGAGATCTCCCTACCCGCCGTTCCGGACCTCGACCCTGCAGCAAGAGGCGAGCCGGAAGCTCCGTTTCTCCTCTTCCCGGACGATGTCGGTGGCCCAGCGTCTCTACGAGAACGGGTACATCACCTACATGCGGACCGACTCCACCGCGCTGGCCGAGACCGCCCTGGCCTCGGCGAGATCCCAGATCACCAAGCTCTACGGCAAGGAGTACCTCTCGCCGAAGCCCCGGGTCTATGCCTCCAAGGTCAAGGGCGCCCAGGAGGCACACGAGGCGATCCGCCCCGCCGGCGACACCTCCCAGACGCCGGAGCAGGTGGCCACCGCGGTCGGCCCGGACGAGGCACGGCTCTACGACCTCATCTGGAAGCGCACCATCGCCTCCCAGATGGCCGATGCCGTCGGGGTGAGCGTCTCTGCCCGTCTCGGGGCCGAGACCAGCGACGGGCGCACGACGGTCTTCTCCACCAGCGGCCGCACCATCACCTTCCCCGGGTTCCTCCGGGCGTATGTCCAGGGCTCGGACGATCCGGAGACCGAGTTGGACGACAAGGAGAAGATCCTGCCCCCGTTGGCGGAGGGCGATGCTCTGGCCGTGCAACGTCTCGAGCCGACCGGGCACGAGACCCGCCCCCCGGCCAGGTACACCGAAGCCTCCCTGGTGCAACGTCTCGAAGAAGAGGGTGTGGGGCGGCCCTCCACCTATGCCTCGATCATGACCACCATCCAGGACAGGGGGTATGTCTGGAAGAAGGGCAACGCCCTGGTCCCGACCTTCACCGCCTTCGGCGTGGTCGCCTTGCTGGAGAGGCACTTCCCGCAATTGGTCGACTACAGCTTCACCGCGGCGATGGAGGACGACCTGGACCGGATCGCCGCCGGGGAGGAGGAGTCCGTCCCGTGGCTGACCGCCTTCTACTTCGGTGACGACGGGCTCAAGCACAAGGTGGCGACCCGTCTCGACGAGATCGACCCACGGGCGGTGGGCTCCATCCCGATCGGGGTCGACGATGCCGGGAACGACGTCGTGGCCCGGGTCGGTCGCTATGGCCCCTACGTCGAGATCGGCGACGAGAGGGCTTCGATCCCCGAGGACCTGGCCCCCGACGAACTGACCGTGGACCGGGCCGTCGAGTTGATCCAGACCCAGAACGCCGGGGACAAGATCTTCGGGACCGACCCCGAGAGCGGTCTGACCGTCTACGGCAGGACCGGTCGTTTTGGCCCATACATCCAACTGGGCGAGGTCGAGGAGGGAAGCAAGGAGAAGCCGCGCCGGGCCTCTCTGTTCAAGACCATGTCACTCGACGAGCTCTCACTGGACACCGCCCTCCAACTGCTCTCGCTTCCCCGCACCATCGGGACCGACCCCGAGGGCGTCGACATCGTCGCTCTCAACGGTCGTTACGGCCCCTACATCCAGAGAGGCGCCGACCGGCGCAGCCTGGAGAGCGAGGATCAGCTGTTCACGCTCACCGTGGACGAGGCGCTCCAACTCCTGGCCGAACCGCCGAGACGGCGCGGGCAGAGCGCCGCAGGGCCGCTCAAGGAGCTCGGGCCCGACCCGGTCAGCGGCAAGCCGGTCACGGTCCGCACCGGCCGGTACGGGCCCTATGTCACCGACGGCGAGGTCAACGCCTCGCTCCGCCAGGGAGACTCCCCGGAGACGGTGACCCTGGAACGGGCCGCCGAACTCCTGGCCGCACGGCGGGAGCGAGTGGGTAAGTGACCCCGCCCATCTTCGCTGCGGGTTCTCGGGGAAACGCCTTCAGAGGACGTTGGCGGCCATCTCGGCCAGGGGGGAGCGCACGGTCTTCTCCAGGGTGACGTGCCCGAACAGTGACGACCCCTTGAACTTCTCGATCAGTGCCGCCATCCCGCCGAACGGGGAGATGTAAGGGTTGTCGACCTGGGTCAGATCGCCGCAGAACACCACCTTGGAGTCCCGGGCCATCCTGGTCAGGATCACCTTCAGGGTTGGCAGCTCGAGATTCTGCGCCTCGTCGATGATCACGAACTCGCCGGTGATCGACCGGCCCCGCAGATAGGTGACGGCCGCCATCTCCAGCTCCCCGCGGTCGACCAGTTCCTCGATGGCGTGCTTGGCACCGTCGACGCCCGCATCGGAGAAGAGAGCGAACAGGTTGTCGTGCACGGCCGCCATCCACGGAGCCAGCTTCTCGTTCAGGTCACCGGGCAGATAGCCCACCTCCTGGCGACCCACCGCCACCAGCGGCCGATACACCGACACCCGCCGGTAGCGACCCTGCTCCAGGACCTGTTCCAGCGCTGCGGCCAGGGCGAGAAACGTCTTCCCGGTACCGGCCATCCCCATCAGGGACACGGCGGCGATGTCGGGGTCGAGCAACTGGTGCAGCGCCACCGTCTGCCTCACGTTCTTCGGCTCGGCTCCGAAGGCGCGGACATGGGTGGGGACTCGCTCCACCACCACGGTCGGATCCGACTGGATCACCCGGGCCAGCGCCGAGCGCGAGGCTCCGGAGCGAAGCAGGACGAACTGGTTGACCATGGCCTCGACGTCGAGTGCGATCTTGCCCTCCTCGAAGAGACGGTCGATGGTCCCGCCATCGGTCGGATGCTCGACCAGCCCGGATTGGACCTGCTCCACCGGCACGGTGTCACCGCGGTAGTCCTGCACCGGCACGCCGAGCTGCGCTCCCTTGATCCGGAGCGAGGCGTCCTTGGTGACCAGCACCGCAGGGGATTGCTCGTGGAGGTTGAGACACGTGGCCAGGATGCGATGGTCCGGGGTTTGCGGGTCGAGCACGCTGGGCAAGCGGTCGGAGACGATCCCGTTCAGCTCGATGCGAAGCGTGCCGCCCCCAGGGAGCAGGACCGCCTCACGCAAACCCCCGCTCTGCGATGCCCCCAACTCCTCGAGGAGGCGGATGGCGGCCCGGGCGTTGGCGCCGACCTCGTCCATCCGGGTCTTCTTCCGGTCCAGCTCCTCGACCACCACCAGGGGCAACACCACGTCGTGCTCGTCGAATCGGAGCGGTGAGCGGGGATCGGCGAGGAGGACGCAGGTGTCGAGGACGAAGGTGCTGGGCACCTGGCCGGTCTCCGTCGGAATGGTCGCCAAGGGCCACAGCTTCCTGCACCCGGGACCGAAATACAAGGATCGCCGGGGCAGGGATGAACCACGATGAAGCATTGACCCGGGAGGGATGACCCGGATGGCCGTCTCCCCGCACCTATCCCGGGGCTCACCGTCTCCGGGTCGTCCAGTCGACGAGGTCGGACACGGGCTTGGTGTTGATCACCCGATCGGTGGTCACCCATCCCCGTTGTGCATAGGTGACGCCGTATCCCATCCGCACCAGATCGCTG
>DASUSU010000367.1:0-12920 GCA_036374915.1 Acidimicrobiia bacterium
CCTTCACCAAGACCGAGCGGCCCGAGGTGGACCTGATGATCGAAGACGCAGCCGACGTCGTCGAGCTCTGGCTCTCCGACCCGCCCCGGGCCCAGGAGCTGGCGGCCCGCCGGGGACGCACTCCGGATTCCTAATGCAGGGCGTCACGTATTCGTGACGCCCTGCATTCGGTTGACGGAACTCTCCGGGCGGGACCTCCTCCCGTTACCCTCCATCCGATGAGCGGACAGGCCTCCATCGAGGGGAGAAGAGCACGGTTCGCCGGCCTTCACCAGAGCGGCTGTTTCTTGATGCCCAACGCCTGGGATGTCGGATCGGCTCGGATCCTCGCCTCCCTCGGCTTCGCGGCGATCGCCACCACCAGTGCGGGGCACGCCGCCTCCCTGGGCCGGATGGACCAGCACGTCACCCTCGAGGAGCTTCTCGAGCACGTCAGTCTCCTCGTCGCGGCGGTCGACCTCCCGGTGAGTGTCGACGCCGAGCGCTGCTTTGCCGATGACCCGAGCGGGGTGGCCGACAGCGTCGCCAGGATCGCAGAGACCGGCGCGGCCGGGCTCTCGATCGAGGACTACGACCCACGCACCGGCATCGACCCGGTCGAGGTGGCCGCGGAGAGGGTGGCCGCCGCCGCGGAGGTGTCGAGGGCGACCGGGATGACCCTGACCGCCCGGGCCGAGAACCACTTCTACGGGGTCGACGACATCGACGACACCATCGCCCGGCTCACCGCCTATCGGGCGGCGGGAGCCGACGTGGTCTACGCCCCCTGGCTGGTCGACCTGGGCGGGATCCGCCGGGTGGTCGCCGAGACCGGGGCCCCGGTCAACGTGCTGGCCCGGCCGGACACGCCCGAGGTTCCCCGGCTGCGGGAGGCAGGGGTCAGGCGGGTCTCGACCGGTGGCGCCCTGGCCATGGCCGCGTACGGCACTCTCGCCGCGGCGGCACGGGAGCTCGTCGATGCCGGGACCTCGACCTACATGGAGGGAGCCCTTTCCCTGGAAGACCGCCGCGCCGCCTTCGACGGGTAGGGGCCCGTAAGTGCCCGAGCTCGTCGGCGCGCTCGACCAAGGAACCACCTCGACCAGATTCATGGTGTTCGATCACGACGGCAACGTCGTCTCCGTCGACCAGAGGGAGCACCGGCAGATCCTCCCTCGACCGGGGTGGGTCGAGCACGACCCGGTCGAGATCTGGTCGATGACCACCTCGGTCATCGAGGGGGCGTTGGCCAAGGCCGGGCTCCGTGACTCCGACCTCCTCGCGGTGGGTCTGACCAACCAGCGGGAGACCACCGTCATCTGGGACCGGGTCAGCGGCGAACCGGTGCACAACGCGATCGTCTGGCAGGACACCCGCAACGCAGAGCTGTGTGTCGCCCTCGGCGAGGAGCAGGGCCCGGACCGTTTTCGGGAGAAGACCGGCCTCCCCCTCGCCACCTACTTCGCCGGCCCCAAAGCGCGCCAACTCCTCGATGACCTCGATCTCACCCTGAGGGCCGAACGGGGGGAGCTGGCATTCGGCACCATCGACTCCTGGATCGCGTGGAATCTCACCGGCGGTGCCGACGGCGGGCAGCACGTGACCGACGTGACCAACGCATCGCGCACCCTGCTCATGGACCTGGCCACCGCCACCTGGGATGCCGACCTGACCCTGGCCATCGGGGTCCCCACCGCCATCCTTCCCGAGATCGTCCCCTCGATAGGCCTCGAGCTGGAGTGCGTGGGCCCGTTGGCCGGGATCCGGCTCGCCGCCATCCTCGGCGACCAGCAGGCAGCACTCTTCGGTCAGGCGTGCTTCGACCCGGGCGAGGCCAAGAACACCTACGGGACCGGCAACTTCATGCTGCTCAACACCGGGGGGACCCCGGTCGCCTCCAGTGCGGGTCTCCTGACGACGGTGGCCTACCGGCGCGTCGACCAACCACTGGTGTTCGCCCTGGAAGGATCGATCGCGGTCACCGGCTCGCTGGTGCAGTGGCTCCGTGACAACCTCGGGTTGATCGACGACGCCAGCGAGGTGGAGACCCTGGCCCGGTCGGTCGACGACAACGGCGACGTCTACTTCGTCCCGGCCTTCTCCGGCCTGTTCGCACCGCATTGGCGGCCCGATGCCCGCGGCGTGATCACCGGTCTCACCCGGTTCGCCAACCGCGGCCACATCGCCCGGGCCGCCCTCGAGTCGACCGCGTTCCAGACCCGCGACGTTCTCGACGCCATGGTGTCCGACTCGGGGGTGGAGCTGCGGGAGATGAGAGTCGACGGAGGGATGACCGCCAACGGACTGCTCATGCAGTTCCAGGCCGACATCCTCGGTGTCGACGTGGTCAGGCCCCGGGTCGCCGAGACCACCGCCCTGGGCGCGGCCTACGGCGCCGGTCTCGCCGCCGGGCTCTGGTCCGATCTGGACGAGATCAGGGACCTCTGGGCGGAGGGTGCCCGCTGGTCGCCGGCCATGGGCGCCGGGGAGCGGGAGCGTCTCCACCGACGGTGGGGCCAGGCGGTGCAGCGGTCCCTCGACTGGGCCTGATTCCGTGATCGGAGCCCCTTCTGGTGGAATGCCGGGCATGTTCGACGGATTCGAGTTGGCGACCATCGATGTCGGGGAGATCCGGGTCCGGGCCCGGGTCGGCGGTGAGGGCCCGCCCCTTCTCCTCCTCCACGGCAACCCGCAGACCCACGTCATGTGGCATCGGGTCGCCCCGGTCCTCGCCGACCACTTCACGATCGTGGCCCCGGACCTGCGTGGATACGGGATGACCTCGAAGCCGTCTTCCACCCCCGAGCATCACCTCTACTCGAAGCGGGTCATGGCGGAGGACCAGATCGGGCTGATGGCCGCGCTCGGCCACAGCAGATTCTCCGTCGCCGGTCACGACCGGGGCGCCCGGGTCGGCTATCGGCTCGCACTGGATCATCCCGAGATGGTGGACAGACTGGCCGTCCTCGACATCGTCCCCACCGGCGAGGCCTTCTCCAGGGCCGGACGCGAGTTCGGCCTCAGCCTCTACCACTGGTTCTTCCTGGCCCAGCCCGCCCCGTTGCCCGAGAAGCTGATCGGCGCCGATCCGGAGTGGTTCTGGCGCTGGCACACCACCCGGGGCCCCGACACCAGCTTCTTCGACCCCGAGGCGGTGGACGACTACCTCGACTGTTTCCGGGATCCGGAGACGATCCGGGGGATGTGCGAGGACTACCGGGCCGGGGCCACGGTCGACTTCGAGCACGACCTCGCCGACATGGAGACGGGGGGCAAGATCCGGTGCCCGACCCTGGTGCTGTGGGGGGCGAGAGCCAAGCTCGGCGAGTGGTACGACATGCTCGACGTGTGGCGGGGCTGGGCCGACGACGTGCAGGGCCGGTCTCTTCCCTGCGGCCACTATCTGGCCGAGGAGGCCCCGTCGGAGACGGCCGCCGAGTTGCTCGCCTTCTTCTCAGGCTGAGGGCCGCGAATATGATCGGATCGCTGAGTTGAGGAGGATGCGATCTCGACGCCCGACATCCTGGCCCTGTCCAGGGTCCTTCTGGTGCCTTTCATCATGGCGTTCACCCGATCGGACCGGATCGAGAACGCCCTGCTCGTCGCGGCCAGTCTCTTCGCCATCGCCGCCTTCACCGACTTCCTCGACGGCTATCTGGCCCGCCGGACCAGCGGCGGGACCATGCTCGGCGCATTCCTCGACACGACCGCCGACAAGATCCTGATCACGGGGACTCTCCTCGCCCTCGTCTCCATCGACCGGGTCTCGATCTGGCCGGCTTCGATCATCATCTTCCGTGAGTTCATGGTGATGGCCCTGCGCGGCGCGGTGGCAACCCAGGGCGGGCTGATCGCACCTTCCACCTGGGGGAAGATCAAGTTCGGCACCCAGTTCCTCGCCATCTTCCTCGCCTTCTTCAGGCTCCCCGATCGCTGGGGGCTGTGGTACCTGGACCAATGGGTGATGCTGCTCGCCGTGATCGCCACCGTCGGGTCGGCCTGGGGCTACATCTCGGCGTTCTGGCACACGGTCCGCTCGGAGCCGACGCGCGCCCGAACGTGAGGGTGGCACTGACCGGCGGCAGCGGTGTCGTGGGGCGCCCCCTGGTCCGGCATCTGGTCGAAGGAGGGCATCAGGTCCAGGCTCTGGCTCGCTCGGCGGGCTCGGCTCTCACCCTGGAGCGGCTCGGGGCCCGCCCGATGAGCGGGGACGTGCTCGACCGGGACAGCCTCCTTCCCCTGGTGGCGGAGGCGGACCGCGTCTTCCATGTCGCCGGGGTCAACGAGATGTGCTCCAAGGACCCGAGGCACATGGACCGGGTCAACATCGAGGGAACCCGCAACGTGGTGTCGGCGTGCCGGGCGGCCGGGGTCGGGCGGCTGATCCACACCTCTTCCGCCGCCACCATCGGAGAGCGAGCGGGGACCGTCGGCAGCGAGACCAGCTCGCACCGGGGCAGCTATCTGTCCCGATACGAACGCTCCAAGCACCTGGCCGAGCAGGCGCTCTTCGACGAGTGCGGCGACCTCGATGTGGTCGCGGTCAATCCCTCGTCGGTGCAGGGACCAGGGCGGGCCTCGGGGACCGGCCGGCTGATCCTCGATCTGCTCAACGGCCGGCTGCCGGTCCTGGTGGAGTCCAGGGTCTCGATCGTCGACATCGACGATTGTGCCCGGGGTCATGTCCTCGCCGCCGAGCGCGGCGTCCCCGGCGAGCGTTACCTGCTGAGCGGAGCCAGCTTCGGGATGGCCGAGGTCCTCGATCTCCTCGCCGAGGTGACCGGCCGTCGCTACCGCCCCCGGTTCGTCTCCGGTTGGCTGGCCTCGGCCGGGGCCGGCGCGGTCGAGCTCGGGGTGAGACTGGCCGGCCGCCGTCCCAAGGTGTGCCGGGAGATGGTCCGTGTCCTCCGCGCCGGCCACGACTACGACGGAAGCCGGGCGACCCGGGAACTGGGGCTCGAGTACACGCCGCTTCGAACCACCATCCGGCGCACCGTCGACTGGTTCGAGGAGCAGGGTCTGCTCACCTGAGGCGCTGGGTAGCATCGGTCGGTGGTCGCTCCCCTCGCACCCCTCCTGGGCGGATGGCGCTCCGCCCCGTTGCCCGACCTCCACGGCATCTGGTCC
Source organism: Acidimicrobiia bacterium (assembly GCA_036374915.1). Taxonomy (GTDB): domain Bacteria; phylum Actinomycetota; class Acidimicrobiia; order Spongiisociales; family ZC4RG35; genus JARDZU01. The sequence goes on from DASUSU010000367.1 coordinate 5,107, forward strand.
GTGGCCCCGGGTGGGCGCGCCTTCGCCATCGCCGGTCTCGCCGATCAGCTCGGGTCGCCGTTGCTGGTGGTCGTGCCCGGAGAGAGGGACGCCGAGGAGCTGGCCGACGACATCGCCCTGTTCAGCGACGAGGTGCTCCTGGCCCCGGCCTGGGAGACCCTGCCCTTCGAGCACGTCTCGCCCAACACCGCCACCATGGCTCATCGGTCCCAGGCGCGTCATGCCCTCGAGCAGGGGGGCCGGGTCGTCGTGGTGGCCAGCGTGCGGGGGGCGATCCAGAGACTCAGCCCGTCCCCCTACGCCCCTCTGACTCTCGCCCCGGGGGAGGAGATCGCGATGGACGACCTGGCCCGGGCGTTGGCCGACCTCGGCTACGGGCGAACCGATCGTGTCGAGACCCGGGGCGAGTTCGCCATTCGAGGCGGCATCGCCGACGTCTTCCCCGCCCAGATGGAGGGGCCGGTCCGCCTCGACTTCTGGGGCGACCAGCTCGAAGAGGTCAGGTCGTTCTCGGTGGCCAGCCAGCGCTCGGAGCAGCCGCTCCCCGGTCTGGTCGCCTATCCGGCCCGGGAGGTTCGGCCCGACCCGGCGATCCGGGCCCGGGCGGAGCATCTGACCCGGACCGAGCCATGGGCCGGCTCGACCTGGGATCGGATCGGCCAGGGTCAGATCTTCCCGGGCATCGAATCGTGGCTCCCCTGGCTGGCCGAGCCTGTCTCGCTGATCGACACCCTGCCTGCCGTCGCCGACCTGATCGTGGTCGACCCGAGCCGGGCCTTCGACCGGGCCCGCGATCTGATCAAAGAGGAGTCGGAGCTGGCCGCGGCGCTGGCCCCGACCTGGGGGGAGCAGGCGCCCCAGGCCGGGGCTCACCCCGCGTTGTTCCTCGACCTCGAAGAGAGCCTCTCCGGCCGCTCCCATCTCGGCATGCCTCCCTCGCCGACCGGGCCCGAGGACACCGCGCTCGAGGTCCGGGGCCTCGACGCCGTGCCCGGGGACCCCGAGTCGGTGGCCACCGGGTTGAGCCGACTCCTGGCCCGGGGGGTGACGACCGTGGTGGCGATGGACGGCGAGGCCGCCGCCGAGCGGGTGGCAGGCACCCTGGCCGAGCACGGCCTCGCCCTCGACCGGCTCCAGGCCCTGGACACGGCCCGTTCCGCGGTGGTCCCGGTGGGCATCCACCGCGGCTTCGTCGCTCCCGCGATCGGGGTGGCGGTGCTCGGGGAGCAGGAGATAGCCGGGCGGCGACGCGCTCATCGGCGGATCGGAAGGGCGCGCAGTGCCGTCGCACAGCAGTACCGCGACCTGACCGAGGGCGACTACGTGGTCCATCACCAGCATGGCATCGGGAGGTTCGAAGGTCTCGTCTCCCGGACGATGGCCGGGATCGAGCGCGACTACCTGGTCATCGCATATGCCGGAGAGGACCGGCTCTACGTCCCGGTCGACCAGCTCGCCGCGGTCCGTCGCTACACCGGGGGCGAGCAGCCCCGCGTCTCGCGGATGGGGGGCAAGGACTGGTCGGAGCAGAAGACCAAGGTGCGCAAGGCGGTGGCCGCCGTCGCCCAGCAGGTGGTCGAGCTGCATCGTCGCCGGGCATCCGCCCTCGGGCACACCTACGACCCGGACACCCCGTGGCAGAGGGAGATGGAAGGTGCCTTCCCCTACGAGGAGACCCACGATCAGCTGCAGGCGATCGTCGACGTGAAGAACGACATGGAGTCGGGCAGGCCCATGGACCGGCTCGTGTTCGGTGATGTCGGCTACGGGAAGACCGAGGTGGCGATCAGGGCCGCGTTCAAGGCGGTCCAGGCCGGGAAGCAGGTGGCTGTTCTCGCCCCGACCACACTGCTCGCCCAGCAGCACCATCAGACCTTTGCCGAGAGGTTCCAGACCTACCCGGTCCGGGTCGAGGCCCTGTCCAGATTCCTGACCTCGAAGCAGCAGAAGGCGGTGGTGGCCGGTCTCTCCACCGGGGAGGTCGACGTCGTCATCGGCACCCACCGGTTGCTCTCCGACGACATCCACTTCAAGGACCTCGGTCTCCTCGTCGTCGACGAGGAGCAGCGGTTCGGGGTCTCGGCCAAGGACGCGATCAAGAGGCTGAAGGTCGGCGTCGACGTCCTCACCCTGACCGCCACCCCGATCCCGAGGACGCTGGAGATGGCGTTGACCGGGATCCGCGACGTCTCCCACATCAGGACCCCGCCCGAGGACCGCCATCCCATCCTCACCTACGTCGGGGCCTACGACGAGCAGGCGGTGTCGGCCGCGATCCGGCGCGAGATCCTGCGCGAGGGCCAGGTCTTCTACGTGCACAACCGGGTCCAGTCGATCGATCGGGCGGTGGCCCGACTCCAAGAGCTCGTCCCCGACGCTCGCTACGTGGTCGCCCACGGCCAGATGTCCGAGGGCCAGCTGGAGCAGGTGATGATCGACTTCTGGAACCAGGAGTTCGACGTGATGGTGGCCACCACCATCATCGAGTCCGGGCTCGACCTCCCCACGGTCAACACCCTGATCGTGGAGCGGGCAGATCTGCTCGGTCTCGCCCAGCTCTACCAGCTGCGGGGCCGGGTGGGACGCTCCGACCAGAGGGCCTACGCCTATCTGTTCCACCCCGCCGACCAGTCGCTGAGTGAAGATGCCCATCGGCGTCTGGAGGCGATCGGGGAGGCGACCGATCTCGGCTCGGGGTTCCAACTCGCCCTGCGTGACCTGGAGATCAGGGGCGCCGGCTCGATCCTTGGAGAGGTGCAGAGCGGGCACATCGCCGCGGTCGGGTTCGATCTCTATGCCGAGCTGGTGGCGGAGGCGGTCTCCGAGCTCGAAGGCCGGGAGCCGGTGACCACCCCGCAACGGGAGGTCCGGATCGACCTACCGGTGGACGCCCATCTCCCCGAGACCTATGTTGCCGACCAGGAGCTCAGGCTCGAGGCCTATCGGCGTCTCGCCACCACGACCACGGAGGAGGAGGTCGTGGACGTTGCCGCCGAGTGGGTGGATCGGTTCGGCCCCCTTCCTCCCACCGCCCAGGCCCTGGTCTCGCTGGCCCGGCTTCGGGTGGAGGCACTCCGGGTCGGTCTCGACGAGCTGGTCCAGCTCCGCCATGAGATCAGGATGGGGCCGGTAGACCTCAAGCCGTCCCAGGAGGTGCGTCTCAAGCGGCTCCAGCCCAGGTCGGTGCTCAACGCACAGGACGGGGTGATCTTCATCCCGGCACCCCGTGACCTGGTGCCGAGTCTGATCGACTTCCTCCAGGAGATGTGGGAATAGGCCACAGGCCTTAAGCCACAGGCCACAAGCCAGACGCGCTCTTGCCTATTGCCTATCGCCTATTGCTTGTTGGCTTCAGATTTCACCTAACATCGGGGTCGCCCTCCTAAGGACTCCCTTGAAGAAACTCTTGTCACTCCTGCTCCTGGCCGCGCTCACCCTTGCCGCCTGCGGCGGCGGGTCGGGTGCGGTGGCGGCCACCGTCAACGGGGAGGACATCACCGTGAGCGATGTCGAGGCCCTGATCGACACCGGCGAGGAATCCACCATCCCCAAGGAGACCTTCAGCCAGTTCCTCGGATTCGACATCCAATGGCGCATCGTGGGCATGGCGGCCGCGGATGAGTTCGACATCGTTGTCAGCGACGAGGAGGCTGCCGCCGAGGCCGACGCCATATTCGAGGAGAACGGCCAGGACCTGACCCGCGAGGAGTTTCTCCAGGCCAACGGCGTGACCGAGCAGTTCCTGCTCCAGGTCGCACGCCAGCAACTCCTCGACACCCAAATCCGCGAAGTCCTCGGCGACGACGTCGAGCCTCCCACCCAGGAGGAGGTCGACGGCGTGATCGCCGAGGCCGAGGCCCTTTACTGCGTCTCCCACATCCTGGTTGCCACCGAGGCCGAGGCGAACGACGCCCTGGCCCGCATCGAGGGCGGCGAGGAGTTCGCCGCGGTGGCCGCCGAGGTGTCGACCGACACCGGGAGTGGCGCCCAGGGCGGCGACCTCGGCTGCTCGCCCCCGGATCGGTTCGTGGCCGAGTTCGCCGAGGCGTTGACGACCGCCGAGGTCGATGTCCCCACCGATCCGGTCGAGACCGAGTTCGGCTTCCACGTCATCCTGCTCCGGGAGGACGAATTGCCCACCGAGGACGAGGTGATCGAGGCGCTGACGGCTCAGGGCGTGGGCGAGGTCACCAACGCCTGGTTCATTGAGAAGGTGGAGGCGGCCGAGGTCAGCGTCGACGAGAGCTACGGCACCTGGCAGACCAACCCGCCACAGGTGGTCCCACCCACCGGGTGATCACGGTCACCGGTCTGGGCCCCGGCGACTTCGACCGGATACCTGGGGCGGTCCGTTCCGTCCTCCTCGACCCCGCGGCCGCCGTCGTCCTCCGTACCGGCCGGCACCCGGCCGCCGAACAGCTCGCCGCGATGCGCGCGGTGACCACTTGTGACGATCTGTATGACGGTCACGACACCTTCGACGCTGTCTACAAGGCCATCACCCGTCGGGTCCTGGAGGCCTCCAAGCTTGGCCCGGTGGTCTATGCGGTGCCGGGAAGCCCCCTCGTCGGCGAGTTCACGGTGCGAATGCTGCTCTCCTCCGGCTCGGAGGTCGAGCTGATCCCGGCCGAGTCGTTCGTGGACGCGGTCCTGGTCGAGATGGGCTACGACCCCTTCGACCGGGGACTTCAGATCCTCAACGGGCACGAGCTGCCCCAGCCCCTGGTCCTGGACAAGCCCACCATCGTGGGGCACCTCGACCGTCCCGAGATCCTGGCCGAGGTGGCGGCGCAGATCGCCCGCGTCCTTCCCGAGGAGGCCAAGATCACCGTGCTCGCCGGTATCGGCGCAGCCGACGCGGTGCGGGTCGAGGTCACCCCGGACCAGGTCGACCCGGACCTGGCCGGTTTTCGCACCTCGCTCTTCGTCGACTCCGCGCCCGGCGGCCTGATCGGGGCGGTGCGAACCATGGCCATCCTCCGCGGCGAATGCCCCTGGGACCGGGAGCAGACTCATCAGAGCCTGGTCAAGTACCTGGTCGAGGAGACCTACGAGCTGATCGACGCGGTGGGCCGGCTCGGCACCGGCGAGCCCGACTGGGTCGGCTATGCCGAGGTGGAGGACGAGCTCGGCGATGTCCTGCTGTCGGTCCTGTTCCATGCCGCCATCGCCGGGGAGAAGGGCGCCTTCGACATCGACGATGTCGCCGAGGTGCTGCGCCAGAAGCTGGTGCGGCGTCATCCACACGTGTTCGGCGAGGTCGATGCAGCCTCTGCGGCAGAGGTGAAGCGGAACTGGGACCAGATCAAAGACGAGGAGCGGGGTGAGGCCCGCCAGTCGCAGATGGACGGTGTCCCCACCGGGATGCCCGCCCTCCAACGCGCCGCCAAGATCCAGAACCGGGCGAGCAAGGTGGGGTTCGACTGGGCGGAGGCATCGGAGGTGTTGCCAAAGGTCAGGGAGGAGGTCGACGAGCTGGAGGCGTCGCTGGGAGACCCGGAGAAGGAAGAGTCGGAGCTGGGCGATCTCCTCTTCTCGGTGGTCAACCTCGCCCGTCATCTCGGGCTGGACGGAGAGCTCGCTCTGCGCGGTGCCATCGACCGCTTCGAGTCGCGGTTTCGCACCATGGAGGCGGTCGGGCCGATCACCGGCCTTCCCCTCGAGGAGATGAACCTGCGCTGGGATGAGGCCAAGGGCGGGGCCTAATCGCAGGGCTGTCTCGACATCGCTGGTAGTTTGGCGGTCCAGCCGAACCGGGGAATCGCACCACCAATGACCCAGCCCACGATCGAGCGCATCGTCGCCCGTCAGGTACTCGACTCTCGAGGCAATCCCACCGTGGAGGCCGAGGTCTTCACCACAGGAGGTGGTTTCGGCCGCGCCATGGTCCCCTCCGGGGCTTCGACCGGCGCCCTCGAGGCCGTGGAGTTGCGTGACGGCGGGGATCGCTGGAACGGCAAAGGGGTGACCAGGGCGCTCTCGAGCATACGGGACCAGATCGCCCCCGCCCTGATCGGGCTCGACGCCACCCGCCAGGAGCACATCGACCAGGTGATGATCGATCTCGACGGGACCCCGACCAAAGGCAGCCTCGGGGCGAATGCGATCCTCGCCGTCTCCATGGCGGTGGCCCGGGCCGCATCGGTGGCCGTCGGTCTCCCCCTCTACCGATACCTGGGCGGTCCCTCCTCCCGGTTGCTGCCCGTGCCCTGCCTCAATGTCCTCAACGGTGGGGTCCATGCCGCCAACTCGGTCGACATCCAGGAGTTCATGGTCGTCCCCGCCGGTCTCCCCTCCTACTCCGAAGCGCTGCGGGCCGGGGTCGAGGTCTATCACGCCCTGAAGCAGGTGTTGAGCGGCCGGGGGCTCAGCACCAATGTGGGCGACGAGGGAGGGTTTGCCCCCGACCTGCCCACCAACGAGGCGGCTCTGCAGCTGCTGGTCGAGGCGATCGGGGTGGCCGGTTACGAGCCCGGCGAGCAGATCTCGCTGGCTCTCGACGTGGCGGCAACCGAGATCCATCGCGAGGGTCGCTATCACCTCGAGGGAGGGGAGTTGAAGCCCGAGGAGATGGTCGACTACCTGGCCGACCTGGTCGACCGCTATCCGCTCGTGTCTGTCGAGGACGGGATGGCGGAGAACGACTGGGACGGCTGGAAGGCCATCACCGCCCGCCTCGGCGACCGCGTCCAGTTGGTGGGCGACGACTTGTTCGTCACCAACGAGGAGATCTTGCGCCGCGGCATCGGAGAGGGGGCGGCCAATGCCATCCTGATCAAGGTGAACCAGATCGGGTCGGTATCGGAGACCTTGCACACGATGAGCACCGCCAGGGGCGCCGCCTTCGGGATGATGATCAGTCATCGCTCCGGGGAGACCGAGGACAGCTTCATCGCCCATCTCGCCGTGGCCACCAATGCCGGGCAGATCAAGACCGGGGCCCCGGCCCGCGGCGAGCGGACCGCCAAGTACAACCAGCTGCTCCGCATCGAGGAATCGCTCGGCGACGAGGCCCGCTTCGCCGGGTGGGACACCTTCCCCCGGTCACGATGACGATCCTCCGCCGCCCCGGAGTCGCCCTGGTCACCCTGCTCTTCCTACTGCTCGGCGCCGCCTTCCTCACCCAGGTGGTTCCCTATCGCCAGATAGTCGACTCGCAGCGACAGGTGGCCTCGGCCCAGGAGAGGCTGGCCTCGCTCGAAGCCGAGAACGAGGCTCTGGCCGCCGACGTGGCCGCACTCAACACCGAGGCGGAGGTGGAGAAGCTGGCCCGGGAGAAGCTGGGCTACGTTCGCCCCGGGGAGACCGGCTACATCGTGCTCGACCCGCCCGACAGCGACCAGGTGGCCCCGGTCGAGGTCGAGCCACTGGTCGACGACGACAAGACCTGGGTCGACCAGCTATGGGAGTTCATCAGTGGCGGGGACCTGGGCTCGTAGGCATGAACGCTGCTGACGACCGAAGCGTCGTCGAAGCTCAGATCGGGCGCCCGCTCCGCGCCGATTCGATTCCGGTCTCCCGCTGTCACCTCGGCCTCCCGGTCGTGGTGCAGGTGCCCCCTTTCCTCGACGACGGGACCCCGTTCCCCACCCGCTATTGGCTCACCTGCCCGCTGGCCACCGCCCGGATCGGTCGGCTCGAAGGGGCGGGCGGGATCAGACGGTTGGAGCAGAAGGCCAAGGCCGATCCGGATTTCGGAGAGCGTCTCGGTCGGGCTCATGCCGCCTACGCCGCGGAAAGAGACGCCCTCGTCCCCGAAGGTGTTTCCCCGGCCCCATCCGGAGGGGTGGGCGGCACCACGATCGGGATCAAGT
>DASUSU010000368.1:0-2518 GCA_036374915.1 Acidimicrobiia bacterium
GCCCGCCCCATCATCGAAGAAGGTTCTCGCAGGGCCGGTCGGGAACCACCGGTACTGATCTCCTTCGTGAGATGCGGGCTTTTGCCCCAGGCAGCAGAAGCGGTGGCCGAGCGTGCCCGCGTGTATGACCAGATTCCCTGGTACCACGAGGTCTTCGAGCGCAACGGGGTGACCGCTGCGGACACGGTCGTCACCGGGCCATCCCGGGAGGAGCTCCTCGAGGGGATCGAGCGGGAAGAGTCGGTCTTGGATGTTTCCGTGATCCGGGCGATTGCGGCTGAGAACACCGTGGAGGCACTAGGCGAGCTCGTCGATGCTTGCGCCCCCTGACGGTCGATCGAGCTCCAACCCGAACTCGGCCCCGGCGTCTTCGATGGCTCCCCACAGATATCGCCCGAACGAACTCGACGGCAGGATCAGGTAGGACGGGACTCCGTCGACGTCGTCCCTGATGAGCTCGGTGACGACACCAGCGACCAGGGTCCGGCCCGCCGACCCGCTTGGGAACATCCCATCGGAGAAGTCGAGGGCACAGATCCGGTTGAGCAGGTCCGCTGCCCGAGCACCGGTGAGACGGAACATCGACCTGACGTGGGTCAGATCGACAACGTCGCCTTGTGGGCGTGTTCCCAAGATCGTCCACTCATCCGGGCTCACCGACCACACCAGCTCACCTTCCATTCCCGTCGAGGTGCCCGGTCGCACATTCGAGCCTGCGAAGACCCGCCATTTCGGGACGTGGGACAGGTCCTCGATGATGAGATCAGCCACGAGCCCGCCCTCCCTCCGGGTCGAAATGTGCGTGATGGCCCATGATGCGGGCCGGGGCGTCCGTCCCATCGGGGAGTCTGATGGTGAGCAGCCGGCCGGTCTCGGCCAGGTCCGGCTCGACCTGTCCGAGACAGATCGACCGACCCAATGTCGGGGACATCCGACTCGACGTGATCCGGCCTCTGATGCCCGTGGCATCGATGATCTGACAGGCCTCCGGTGGAACGAGCTGGGGATCGGCGGGCTGGATGGCCACCAGGCGCGGGTAGTGGTTGCGTTCCAATTGCCAGACGAGCTCCGGTTTCCCGGCGAAGTCGTTCTTGTCGAGTTTGATGGTCCAGTCGGCACCCATCCCGAAGCCCTGGGAGAGACCGTCGGTGTCCTGGCCCACGATGAGGTGGCCCTTCTCCAGCCGGAGGATCCGCTGTGCCTCCACTCCGAACGCTCGGACGCCGAGATCACCGCCTGCCTCGAGGAGCGCCTCCCACACGTCGAGCCCTCGTCTCGACGGGATGTGGATCTCGTAGGAGAGCTCGCCGGTGAAGCCGATCCGCCACACGAAGCAGCCTTCGACGCCGGCCACGGTGCCTGTCCGCACCTCCATGTATGGGAAGGCCTCGGGAGAGAGGTCGAGGTCGGTGAGTCGAGTGACCAGCTCCCTCGACCTTGGCCCGGCCACGTTGATGCTGGCGTAGCCGTCGGTGACCGCGGTCAGCTTCACATCCCAATCGGGGAACGAGGTCTGGAGCCACTCCTCGAGCCAGTTCCACACCGTCCCGGCTCCACCGGACGTTGTCGACATCATGTACCGGTTCTCGGCGAGTCGCCCGGTGACGCCGTCGTCGAGGATTACCCCGTCCTCTCCGCACATGATCCCGTATCGAACCTTGCCCACGGCCAGCTTCGACCACCTGTTCACGTATACGAACTCGAGGAGTCTGGCGACGTCGGCGCCGCGGAGGTCGATCTTGCCGATGGGGCTGACATCGATGATGCCGACTCCTTGCCGCACGGCGAGGACCTCAGCTGCAGGGTCTCCGTAGTGCTCGGGCCGGATCCATTGCCCGGCGAGGAGAGGAGCCGCTTCGTGCGCCTCGTGCCAGGGATGGATCGGGGAGTAGCGCACCGGCTCGTGTTTCCTCCCGGCGAGAGTGCCGAGACGAACCGGGGCGTATGGTGGCCGCCAGGTGGTGGTGGTGCCCTCTGCGAGGTCGGCACCGATGGCTTCACCGTGGACGGCGAGCGCGTTGACTGCCTCCACCTTGCCCTGCACGGGGCCCATCCCCGCCGTGGTGTACCGCTTGGCCAGCTCCAATGAGTCGTATCCCTCCTTCGCGGCAGCGATCAGATCCTTGGACGAAACGTCCTCGGAGAAGTCGACGAACCCGTGTGTCGAGGACCGGAACATGGCTGGATGCGGGTCATGGCCCAGCTCGGGGATCTCCACCGGTTGCTCCGAGGGCATTCCGCCCGGGATTCCCGCTGGCGATGAGGACTGCCAGCTCGCTTTGACTCGAAGCGCCCGTCGAGCAGCTTCCCGACCCGTGCCGGTGCCGTGGGCGATCAGTTGGTCAATGGTGCCGTCGCCCACGATGCCACCGGTGGCCAGGACCTCGTCGGGCAGATTCTCCGGCACGAAGCGAGCCGACACCGGTTCGTAGCGAGGACGATCGCCGGCCATGTTGAGCAGGGAGGTCGGAGAGGTCCATCCGGTTGCCGTAACCAGGAGGTCGGCGTGATGACGATT
>DASUSU010000369.1:0-3986 GCA_036374915.1 Acidimicrobiia bacterium
ATCTTGCTCATCCGGTCCTGGGAGCGCAGGTGCTGTTGGCCGAGACGGTCCATCACCACATGGCCATGCCCCTCGAGCAGTGACATGAGCGCCTGCACCTTGTCGATGACGGCGTGCTGCTCCGATGAGGCGAAGAGGCCGAGAAGGCCCCGGTCGTCGATGACCGGGTCTCCGGCGAATCGTCTCCGTGTCACCTCCTCGATCACCCGATTCAACCGGCCCGGCTCGGGCTGGGAGTGCTCGACCAGTTCGCCGACCAGACCCATGAAGTAGTCGCGGAGCCAGGGGACTCCCTGGAACTGCGCCCGGTGGGTCAGCTCATGAAGAGCGACCCAGAACCTGAACTCCTCGGGGCGAAACTGGTGGGCCCTCTCCAGCTGGATGATGTTGGCGCCGACGTAGGCGACGACATCGGCGTCCTCGCCGGTGGGTAGGACCAGCTCGTACTGTCCGAGGACCCGGCGTGCGATCACACCGAGGATCGCGGTCATCTCCGCCTGCATCATCCGGCTGGTGAAGGCGGCCACTCCCCTGGCCCGGGGGCCCGAGGACTCGATCTTCTCCATGAGCTGACGCTGCAGCGGCTCCATGAGGTGGGTGAAGCTGGACACGTTGCGCTCGATCCACTCCGCCCGACCGATCACGATCGTGGTTGGATGCCCGGGGAGGGTCAGCCCGGTGGCTTCGGGTACGAGACCGGAGACCAGTTCGGTGAGACGGGTCATGTCGGCTTCGAGCGCCGACAGGTGATAGGTCTCGGCCAAGGGGTAGGTCCCCGCAATCCTCCCGGCGAGGCGACCTGAGCCGGATCGGTTGGAAGTCACTCTTTGACGATTCGATACCGTCGGCGGACCACCCGGGTGAAGTACTGGACCGTGGTCATCATGATCACGACCACCGCGAGGACGATCCCGGCCGGGATCATGTATCGGTAGGTCCAGTCGGGCAGGGCCTCGGTCTGGCTGGGAGTGGTGACCGGGACCGCAGGCTCGATGTCGGATGTCGGCGGCGGCGCCTCTTCGGCCACCGTGGTCGAGGTTTGCTCCCCGGGGCCGGCGGTGGCAGCTGCCGGCGCCACTACGAGCGCGAGCAGCGCACCGGCCACGATCAGGAGGGTTGCGATGCGGCTGAATCGCTTCATCTGACGCGCAGACTACCCGGGGTCCTGGTTGGTATCCAAAGGTGGGAAGAGGTCTGGGTCATCGCCGTGGGCGGGCACTCGCTAGGAGGCGGAGGCCTCGCGGGCGATTGCCTGACGGAGCCGCTCCAGGAACTCGGCAGGCACCTCCTCGGAGAGCCGCTCCCGGACCACCATCTTGAGCCGGGACTCGAAATCGAAGCTGCGCAGACAGCCGTTGCAGTCCTCGAGATGGGCGCGGATCACCTCGGAGGTGCTCACCTCGATCTCCCGATCGAGGTACAAGTACAAGTTGGTCAGTGCGTCGTCGCACTCGTGTCCGCTCATGGTCGTTCCGCGCCTTCGGGCACAAGGCCCCTGTTGACTGCGTACTCCCATAACGATTTCTGCATCGCCTTTCTTCCCCTGTGGAGCCGGGACATGACGGTGCCGATCGGGATGTCCAGTATCTCGGCGATCTCCTTGTAGGAGAATCCTTCGAGATCGGCGAGCAGAACGGGGAGTCGGAAGTTCTCGGGAAGGTCCTCGACGGCCTTCTTGATGTCCGACTCGACCAGGCCGTCCAGCACCCGCTCCTCGGTGGTCCGGGCCGCCTCCGCCGACTCCTCGGAGCCGATGTTGCGATATAGGTAGAGGTCCTCGACCGCACCCAGGTCGACCTCCGACGGACGCCGCGACTCCTTGCGGTACTTGTTGATGTAGGTGTTGGTCAGGATCCGATAGAGCCAGGCCTTGAGGTTGGTCCCCTCCTCGAAGGTGTGATAGGCCCGATATGCCTTGAGAAACGTCTCCTGAACCAGGTCCTCGGCGTCGGACGGGTTCCGGGTCATCCGCATGGCGGCGCTGTACAGCTGCCGGGTGTACTGCATCGCGTCGCGCTCGAAATCGGACTGGTCCGCCATCAGGGGAGACGGTACAGGGCGAGGGGGCCAAAGCCCTATTCACGGAGCCGGAGAGGGGAGTCGAACCCCTGGCCTATTCATTACGAGTGAATTGCTCTACCACTGAGCTACTCCGGCGGGAGGTTCGATGATAAAGGCGGTGGGGGCGCTGGGCGAGGCGAGCGACGAACCCCGGGATTGCCGATCAGCTCGGTGAAGTGATCCGCGCTTCGGACTCCCTTTGCCTGGCTGTTGCCCGTCGGGACCAGTCGAAGGTTGACGAATGCTTGACCGTCCCACTCCGCCGAAGGGAGGTAGAAGCAACGCTGCGTCGTCGCGTCGTAGACAGCCACCCAGTCCACCTCGTCCTTGGTATATCGGTGCCGGACCCAGGCAGAGGTGCTCAGGACCTTTGCTATCACAACCCGCCCGTCGGAGGTGGTGTACTTGCATTGCACCTTCTCCAGGGCGCCGTCTTCCTTGCGCACCACGATCAGATCGAAGGGGAGGTCATGGCCGAAGGGGATGGCGATGCCATGGCCCTGCCGCTGCAGGTCGGCCAGGATCATCGCCTCGCCGATCTCCCCTTTCGCATTGGTCTTCCCCATCGGATTCCCCACCGTCACGGTAAAGGGCGGGTGGGACGAGAACCTGGCTCCGAGGCAGGGACATGAACGTTATGCAGGGCGTCACATATCCGTGACGCCCTGCATTAGGAAGATGGTTTCAGCCCCCGGAGCCGAGCCCGGCGAAGAGGTTGGCCAGGACCAGTTCGCGGCGGAGGTTGGATTGGATGTCGACGACGGCGTCGAGGATCTTCTCGGCCGAGGCCACCGCCTGGCGGGGGCTGACGTCGGTGAACGAGGCCAGAGGCAGGTCCGAGTTGCGCACCGGGCCTCCCATCTGCAGCGAGGCCGAGTCGGTGTACCAGGACGCCAGGATCTCGAGCCCGTTGACGAGGAGGGACTGCTCCGCCCGGCGGCGGGCCCGCTGCATCTGGTCCTTGCCCAGGTCCCCGGACACCGACTGGTCGACCAGGGGCGTGATCCGCTCCAGCACCGTCGCCGCCAGACGCTGCCCGTCACCGGGGTGGGGGGTCACCTGGGCGGGGATCCCGAGCCAAAGCTCGCGGAAACGGGACACCTCGGGCCGGTCCATCAGCGCCAGGGCCAGACCGGGACGGCCTCCCGAGACGAGCGCGACCCCCTCGGCGGCCGCCTGATCGATGCCCCGCTCCCCCAGCGCAGCCACCATGGTGGCCAGAGGGACCCGGCCCACGTGGATGGTCCGGCAACGGGAGGCAACGGTGGCCGGGAAGTCGTCTTCGGACTCGGCGACCAGAAGAAAGACCGCCGAAGCGGTGGGCTCCTCCAGGGTCTTGAGCAGGGCGTTGGCCGCCTGCTCGGTCATGGTCCCCGCCTCGGGGAAGAGGAATATCGACCGGTCGGACTCGACCGGGCGCAACGCCGCCCTGGTCACCACGGCTCGGGCTTGGTCGACGCCGAGACTGGTGGCGCCTTCCGGCTCGATCACCGCCACGTCGGGGTGAACCCCGGACTTGACCAGACGACAGGAACGGCACTCGATGTCGTGCTGACCGCCCTGGGCGCAGAGAACGGCGGCCGCGAAACGCACGGCCAGGGTCGCTTTGCCCACCGAGTCGGGGCCCGTGAACAGATATGCCTGGGCCGGAGAGGACACCTCCCGTCGAAGCAGCTCCACCACCCGCTCGTGCCCGATCACGCCGTCGAAGGGATCGCTCATCGATCCAACAACCCCATGACCTCGTCGAGCAACTCTCCGACAGGCTTGGTCCCGTCGAGCAGCGCCACCCGTCCCGCCTCGGACCGGGCGAGGTCCCGGTACGCCTCCATCACCGACTTCTGGAACTCGACACTCTCGCTCCCTATCCGATCGGGGCGATGCTGACGTCCCAGACCGGTCCCCGGGTCGACCTCGAGGACGAA
>DASUSU010000370.1:0-5353 GCA_036374915.1 Acidimicrobiia bacterium
GACTTGAAGACGGTGTTGTAGCGCTCGGTCAAACCCGAGCGGTCGGCCTCGAACTCCGCCAGCTCGTCGGGTGTGGCCAGCGTGATCAAGTGGTAGTCGAACTCTCCGGCCAGCGGAGCTGTTGTCCCCCAGGTGTAGATCCGACCCCCGGCGTTGAGAGGGAGGAGCGGGCTTGTGGTGACGAGGAGGACACCCGGCTTCTTGGCCACCCGGGCGATTCAAGCAGAACCGCAAGGCGACCCCCCCATGTGGAGTGTCATTCATGCCAAGTCGTCATCCACCGTGAGCCTGGTCCGCTTGTGGCACGCGAACGAGCGGGTCGGTCCGGCCCGATGAGCCCGACGGAACGCCGGCTGGACTGACCAAATGCCCTACCGGCGCCCGCCCTATGTGCCATTGAATTGGGTCCCCACTAGCCTCGCTGCGCCTCCCCGTGAGCTCAAGACATCCCCTCTCATTGTCCCGGCCCCTGTTCCTGGCCCTGGTGGTGTCGCTCCCGCTGCACACCGTCTTCTTCCGCGCCGAGATCGCATGGAAGCCTTGGCTGGCACTTGTCGCCGCAGTCGCCGCCCTCGACCTGTGGCAGGAGCGCCGCTTCCCCTGGCCGAGACGTGCCGGGCTCGGCGTCGTCGTCTTCCTCGTCGCCGTCCTGGTCTCCTGGCCAGGTCCCGGCACCGGGGCCGTGTTCTGGCGTCTCTTCCTGGCCCTGGCCGCCGGGGGCCTTCTCCTTCTCGTCACCGGCCGCCATGCCGTCCGAATCGACGACGTTCTCAACGCCGTGTTCTGGTCCGGGGCGGCGATGGCGGTCACCGGGGTGATCCTCGCCATGGTGACCAACGGCGTGTTCGGGGCCTCGGCTGTCGACGCGGTCAACGACTTGTGGCTGATCGAGCGGGTCAACAAGCCCGCCTACTTGGGCTCGGGCTTCCTGGCGTTGACCAACTGGCATCAGGACCCGGGATACTCCGCCTTGTGGACCAACGTTTGGATCGCCCTCTCCATCGTCGGAGTGGGCCGGGGTTGGGTCAAGGCCCCGCGCTGGGCCCCTCCACTGGTGCTGGGCGGGCTGGCAGTCGCCTCGCTGCTGACCTACTCCCGCACCGGTTGGGTGGGCCTGGGTCTCGCCGTGGTCGCCGGGCTTCTCGCCCTCTGGCGTGAAGAGCGCGAGACCTTGTGGCGTGGGCTGCGCTCGGTCGGATGGGGCGCTGTCGCCGCGGTGATGCTGCTCGGGTTTCACCTGGCCACCGACCCTCCCGGTGTGGGTGGGGACGTCGAGCAAGCGCTCGAGTTCCGCTGGACCTACCTGTTCGCCCTGGGGCAGATCGACGTGGGAGAGGAGGGTGTGGTCGACCCCAACCTGATCGTGGACGACAACCGACTCGATGTCTGGGGCGAGTATGCCGACCGGTTCGCGGAGAGCCCGTTGCGGGGCATCGGGTTGGGGACGGGATGGGGTGAGACCGGTCTCCAGGAGCCGCACAACCTCGCTCTCGAACTGCTGGCCGAGACCGGGATCGTCGGGGCCCTCGGATTCGCGGTCATGATCCTCTCGCTGGGCCGGGGCGTGGGACGGATCGCCGGACCCGCCCTGGCCGTCGTGGCGGCCGCCGCCCTGACCCAGACGGTCCTCTTCGAACCGGTGCTCTGGTTCGTCCTGGGTCTCTGGTTGGCGGCCAGCCACTCCCGTGCCCCGGTCGAGGCCAGAGCAGGGGCGGCATGATGTTTGAGGACGAACGCCATCGGGTATCGGGCTGGTCGGATGTGGCGCAGGTCTGGATGAAGGACCCGGTTGACCGCGGCAGGGGGAGCCGTGCGCCTGTTTCGCCGCGCTCGCACTTCGACCGTTTGCGCAGGTCGACGGCCGATATCGGCCCCGCCCAGGGTTCAGAGAGTGGCCGAGATGACCGATAGGAGAGGTATGCGTCGTTCACTGTCCTTGTCACTCGTGCTCGCCCTCCTAACCGGACTCCTGGTGGTGGCCGCGCCGGCGCCACAGGCGGAGGCGGCGACGATCAGCGGAGTCGGCACCGTGTATGCCGGCATCTACTCGGAACACTTCGAAGCCGGGGCAGACCTCGACGCTCTGGCCGGAGCAACCGGGAAACGGATGACCTTCGCAGGCACCTTCCATTCCGTGAACGAGAACGACGGTGTGGCCGGCGGCTGGTCCAACACCAGAGAGATGCTGGAGAAGGTGTGGGCGGGACAGGCCACCCCATTCGCCAACCTGACCATCCCCGCCAGCGCCGCCTCGATCGCCTCGGGGGCATGGGACGGGAAGCTCAACGAGTGGGCATCCCATCTCGAGCAGTTCCTCAACAAGGGCGGGGGTCGCAGTCTGGTCCTGGCCCCTCTCCAGGAGATGAACGGCAACTGGACTCCCTATGGCTGCGACCCGGCCAACTTCGCCAACGCCTATCGGCGCGTCGTCGACATCATCCGGGGTCGGGGCATCGACGAGACCAAGGTTCGGTTCGCCTTCGCCCCCAACGGCTGGACCACGCCCGGCTGTGGATCGATCGGCAGCTACTACCCGGGAAACAGCTATGTCGACGTGATCGGGATCTCCGCCTACCGCTGGGGCGAGGAGAATGTGTACTCGGTGATGGGCGGAGCCGTCGATCAGGTATCTGCCAGCTTCCCCGGCAAGCCGATCATCATCGCCCAGACCGGCGCCGTGCCCTCCGGGAGCAAGGACCAATGGATACGGGAGATGATGGCCTGGGCCGCTTCGCACCCGGCGGTGGTGGCGGTGGTCTACTTCAACCTGAACAAGGAGGTCGACTGGCGGGTCTGGATAAACCCGACGGTGAACGCCGGCTGGCGGGACGGGGTCGCGGCGGGCGGGACCGCATATCAGTGGCCGCTACGAGACTGGTTCCAAGCCGGACCGCTCAATCTGAGCCTCAACTCGGGGGTCATACTGTGTCAGGGGCAGGCGGACTGTGACACGGCCGCCTTCCAGGATCTCGGAGGGGGCTTTCACATCTGGGACAAGGCGACCAGCGGGGTCATCGCCCAGTCCTTCCTATACGGCAACCCGGGCGATGTTCCTTTCTCCGGCGACTGGGACTGTGACGGTGTGGAGACACCGGGGTTGTACCGACAATCCGACGGCTATGTCTATCTGCGCAACGCGAACAGCACCGGGGTGGCAGACATCTCCTTCTTCTTCGGCAACCCCGGGGACTTCCCCCTCGCCGGCGACTTCGACGAAGACGGCTGCGACACGGTCTCGATCCACCGCCCCTCCGAGCAGCGCTTCTATGTGATCAACACCCTCGGCTCCAGCGACGGGGGGTTGGGTGCAGCCGACTACTCGTTCCTGTTCGGCAACCCCGGTGACAAGCCGTTTGTCGGCGACTTCGACGGCGACGGTGTCGACACCGTGGGACTGCATCGAGAGTCGACCGGTCTGGTCTACTTCCGCAACTCCAACTCGACCGGCACCGCCGACACCCAGTTCATCTACGGCGACCCCGGCGACAAGCTGATCGCTGGGGACTGGGATGGCGACGGTGACGACACCATCGGTGTCTATCGATCCTCCAACGGGATCTTCTATCTCCGGAACTCGAACACCCAGGGTGGGGCAGACGCGTGGGCGTTCGCCGGCAGCTACACAGGTTTGTCCTCGCTCAATCCATGAGGCGCCGACTTCCGCTCCTCCTGGTCCTGGCCGGAATCGCGGTGAGCTTGATGCCCGCCGTTCCCGCCGGGGCCGAGATGGGGGCCGACGGCATCTTTCGCATGGTGTTCCCCATCCAGGGCGAGTATCGGCTGACCCAGTCGTTCGGAGATCCCAGGGATGGGGGTGCCCGCAGCCACGAGGGTGAGGACATCATGACCTACGGGGTGAAGGGCCTGCCCGTGGTGGCCGCCGAGAGCGGGACGGTGGGCTGGATGAACAACCAGCAGGGGGGCAACTGCTGTGCCCTCGAGATCGAGCACGACGACGGCTGGTCGACCAGATACATCCATCTCAACAACGACACCCAGAACCCCGACGGCTCCTACAGCGACGACGGGCTCGGGTACGGGATCGTCGAAGGGTTGGCCAGGGGGGACCGGGTGGAGGCGGGCCAGATCATCGGGTGGGTCGGTGACTCGGGCAACGCCGAATGGACCGCTCCCCATCTCCACTTCGAGCTACGAGGTCCCGACGGCGTGGCGATCGACCCTTATCCGTCCCTGATAGTGGCGGGGCTGAGCCCGCTGGCCGCACCGATATGTCCCGACGGCGAGATCTGCGACACCGTCGCCTTCCAGACCCAGGGCGGACGCTTCGACGTCTGGGCATCGCTCGGATACAACCCGGTGCTGAGCTCGTTCCATTTCGGGAATCCCGGCGACGTCTCGTTCTCCGGGGATTGGGATTGCGACGGTGTCGAAACACCCGGCTTGTACCGCCGCTCCGACGGCTATGTCTATCTGCGCAACTCCAATACCGAAGGCGTGGCCGACATCTCCTTCTACTTCGGCGATCCCGGCGACCTGCCCCTCGCCGGGGACTTCAACGCGGACGGGTGCGACACCGTCTCCATCTACCGGCCCTCACGGCAGGAGTTCCACGTGATCAACAACCTGGGCTCCAGCGATGGGGGCCTGGGCTCGGCCGAGTACTCCTTCTCCTTCGGGAATCCGGGCGACAAGCCGTTCGTCGGTGACTTCGACGGCGACGGTGTCGACACGGTGGGCTTGCATCGGGAGTCGACCGGGTTGGTCTATTTCCGCAACTCGAACGAAACCGGCATCGCCGAGAGCGAGTTCATCTATGGCGACCCCGGGGACAAGCTGGTCGCCGGGGATTGGGATGGGGACGGGACCGACACGGTCGGGGTCTACCGTCCTGTCAGCGGGGATTTCTTCGTCAAGCTGAGCAACGAACAGGGTGTGGCCGACGCCACCTACAAGGCCGGCAGCTACGCCGGGGTCATCGCCCTCCGGCCCTGATTCCTAACCTCACCCCTGGAATACGATGTCGGAGTTGACGTCTCCGGCCAACCACTCGCCGCATCGAACGCTGGTCGCCATCATCGCGGCCGCCCTGCTGTTCGTTGTCTCCGTGCCGGCGGGCGGAGCAGCCGAGGACCCGCCTCGAGGCGAGTTGGGGCTGGCCCGCGACCCGGCCGCCCCACACTCCGAGACGCACATCCTGATCGAGGTCACCGAGCCGGCCCAGGTCTTCCGGGCCCTCACCACCGGGATCGAACCCGTTGTCGGAGACTGGTACCAAGTCCCGGTGCCTGCCGGTTGGGAGCCGATCGACTGGGCCCGTGAGATGGCGAGCCGACCCGGGGTGGAGACCGCCGAGCTCGACTTGATCCTCGACCTCCAGGCCCAGGCGCCTTTC